>JABFSV010000363.1 GCA_013140405.1 Methyloglobulus sp.
ATAAGCCAGCAAGCGAGCGTATTCAGCATTATCGGGAATTCACACTCGTCCCTAGTGATGCGGAAATGTCCCAACAAGGCGCACGCTGCATGGATTGCGGCATTCCTTATTGCCATAACGGTTGTCCGGTCAACAATATCATCCCAGATTGGAATGAAATGGTGCATCGCGGCGATTGGCAAAACGCCTTGGCAATCTTGCATAGCACCAATAACTTCCCTGAATTTACTGGCCGGATTTGCCCTGCACCTTGCGAAGCCGCCTGTACGCTTAATCTGAATGACCAACCCGTAACCATCAAGTCAATTGAATGCGCCATTATCGACAAAGGTTGGGAAATGGGCTGGGTTAAACCCCAGATTCCTTTGCATAAGACTGGCAAAAAGGTTGCTGTCATTGGTTCAGGCCCATCTGGGATGGCTTGCGCCCAACAACTCGCCCGTGCCGGACATGATGTGGTCGTCTATGAAAAAAATGACCGTATCGGCGGCTTGTTACGTTACGGCATCCCCGATTTCAAGATGGAAAAGCATCTTATCGACAAACGTATTGCCCAAATGCAAGCTGAAGGGGTCAAATTCAGGCCCAACAGCCACATTGGCGGCAATATTTCAGGCCAAACCCTACTCGCTGACTTTGATGCGGTCGTGTTGGCGGTAGGTTCAGAAAAACCCCGTGATCTGGAAGTGTCAGGCCGTAATGAACTGGATGGTATCCATTACGCTATGGACTTCCTTCGTCAACAAAACAAGCGTAATGCTGGCGACGTTATTCCAGAAGATATAGCTATCAGTGCGAAAGGTAAGCACGTAGTGGTAATCGGAGGTGGTGATACGGGGTCTGACTGTATCGGTACGTCAATTAGACAAGGTGCAGCTTCTGTCACGCAGATAGAAATCCTGCCAAAGCCACCTGAAAAAGAAAACAAAATGATGACTTGGCCGCTGTGGCCTAACAAATTCCGTACATCGTCTTCACAAGAAGAAGGCTGCCAACGGCATTGGAGCGTCAACACCAAAAGCGTTACTGGTAAAGATGGCAAAGTCACCCATCTCAACGCCATCCAGGTTGAATGGCAACAAGAAAATGGGCAATGGAAGATGGGCGAAAAAGCAGACAGTGCATTTACCCTGCAAGCCGATCTTGTCCTATTGGCTATGGGCTTTGTGCATCCCGTCCATGATGGTTTATTACAAGAGCTGGGCGTAGAACGTGACCCTCGCGGTAATATCAAAGCCAACGAAAAGCAATATCAAACTTCAATAGATAAGGTATTCGCTGCTGGTGACGGACGACGTGGGCAATCACTCGTCGTATGGGCAATCCGTGAAGGCAGACAAGCTGCCCGCGCTGTGGATGAGTATTTGATGGGCTATTCAGAATTGCCCAGATAATTAATCCCCACTCCATCGTGTGTACACCGCACGGTGGAGTAACATTCTAACAGATACCAATCGTTATCTACTGCGGCTCAAGCAAACCCCAACAGCTAGATTTTAGGAGGCATTGTGATTTGCCAAATTCCTTGAGTTCCTCCGTATTCCAACACATAAATATTATTGCCAATAATTTCTGCATCAATAGGACGATTGAATCCTTCAACAATGCGGGTAGCCTGAAGCTGGTAGTTGCTCTGCCCAATTTTTGTCAAGTTCAAGTTCAGTAAATCTTGGCTGGCATCATGAAAAGGCCCAGCAACTGCTTGACCCAATGGATCGCCAGGTGTCCAACTCAGCATAAAACCATCGCCCTGAAATTCAGCACTCATCGCCGCTGTTCGATCAAAAACCAATCCTAATGGGGATCGGTGGCTTGTGAAAGTACCTAACGGCACCCCTAAATCACTCGCATCTTTAACTAAACCATCAATAGGATCGCGGAAGCTGTCAGCATCTGGCCCAAAATTGGCTATCGGCTCAATAAGCGGTCTTACAGGCCGTTTGGGGAAAGTCGGATCATTATAATAAAAGCCTTTTTTAACCGCAATAAACCGCTTATCTAGCAAGAGATCCGTGACGGGATTATAATCCGGAAATTGTTGCGGGTTGTCTTCCCCGCCGATACGCCAGGGAAAACCATAATGCTTTCCCAATCGTAACCAGTTTAGTTCCTCCGACATATCCCGGTCTGGGCCATTCTCTGTACCAAACAAATCACCATTTGACGCAAATGCCATATCAAACGTATTACGTGTTCCTTCTGAAAAAATATAGCCGGCCGACCTTAATGATGCCCGATTATTAGGAAGAATGATGTTACTCCCTCCAGTAGGCAAGCGCAGAATACATGCCGTCAAACCAACTTCTCGGATATTGGGATACAACCCACCCGCCGTCTGAATTTCGCCATGATCGGTACGTGAGCCACTGTTGACATAGATAAAGTCACCTGCTGGCGAGACGACAATGCCATTAAAGCGGTGGTCAAACGCGGTGGCACTTTTCGGATAGCCTACCGTTTCAGCGAGAACTGACCAAACGCGTTTTTTTAGGACAATATCGTATACACCTTTAACGATTTTTGCCCGAGTTTGATTATTGGGTAAATCTTCATTACCAACGAGATAAATAACCCCATCTGACCCGATAGCCATGCCTTGTGTATTGGCGAGAAGATGTTGTGCTGAAGTGTTGACTCGCAATTGAGTACCTTTCAACAAGTCTACCCGATAAATATCCCCATTAAGTTTCAAATACATCAAAAACCTGGAATTAGGATGTTTTACAATGCGAATTGATGGGGAAGCGGATACCGTATCTAGTATTTTTTTGACCGTAATATCAGATCGTAACGGCTGCGGGACAGCTACTGCATCAGTACAGATAAAGGCTAGGATGGTGCACGGCAGTAAATACAATAATCTGGCTGCCCCCACAATCTGTGGATATAAGAAGCGCTCAAAATAACTCGGTAATCTTTCAAGAATTTTCATGATCTTTCCCTCAGAGTTAATCCCCATTTCAGGACTTATAGCCCATCCAACGATGTTAAGTTTTGCCACATAAGATTTTGTTTTATCTATTATATTTTTCTTTTACACCTTTATCTTATACCTGTCAATCAGTGTGCTTCGCAAAATAAATACTAGGTAAAAATACAATGATCGTATCTCCTAATATTTGCTGATCGTTAAAACCCACACAGTTATTTGTTGATCTACATCAAATCACTTTTCATTGTTTCTTGTAAACTGGCTCGGTTTTAATCCAAAATGTTGCACATTACATCAGAATTTAGGATATTCAATTGCCTGTGTTGTGTGTAGCTTGATTTCTTAATATTCAATGAGGCAACAATGAGTCAAATGGATGAGGAAGAACGTCAACGTATTCTTGAAAGCTCGCCGGTCGGAACGTTTGCTTTACTGGCTGCTGTTATTGGCAGCATGGTTATTGCTTGGCTGTTCCTTTATTTTGGTGTGTTTATCCCACGCGGCATCATCAGTTAGGAAATATATATGCAAATAGATGTCATTATCCAAAAATGTCATGACCTGACAGGAAAGTGCATAGATTTTCTCCAGGATTTTGTCGCCCAACTCCGCACGGTACATGTCGATCATTTGGAGCGCAAATGGATCAATATATCGCTGTTGATTATTGGCCTGCTGGTTGCCATTATTATGACTGATGCGTTTTTTCACGGCGTTAATCCACCGAGCAAGGTTGAAACCATTGACTCTGCACGACTCCATTTGAGCAAAGAATTTGCAGAAAACAATTTAGGAGTTCAACTCGATGACAAAGGCGCAATCATGGTCAGGATGGTGGCGGGGCGATATTCATTTTTCCCCAAACATATCTCAGTTCCAGCAGAAACCAAACTGACTTTCCGCTGGGTAAGCATGGATGTATTGCACGGTGTGCATATCCCTATGACCAATATGAGCACCATGATTGTCCCAGGGTATGTGGCAGAAATCACTACTTCATTTCCCAAACCCGGCGAATATCCGGTGTTATGCAACGAATACTGCGGTTTAGGTCACAACCACATGTGGAGTAATATTTCTGTTATTGCCAAAGAAGATTGGCAATGCTCCCTTGAAACTGACTGCAAAAAAGGAATCAAACAATGAATGATGCAGCAGAACGCAAATTAACCTTAAGCCATTTATGGGTGGCTTTTATCGCCTTTATCTTGGCCTGTTTTATGGGTGAATATCAGGTGTTGGAGCGCAGCGGATTTATTCCCGCGCTGGATTCACCCACGGTATATTTTGCCTCGGTCAGTACCCACGGGGTGTTGATGGGCTTTGTCTTGACCACCTTCTTTATCATGGGGTTTGGCTATTACACTGCGACGACTAGCTTAAAAGTGCCGGTATGGAATCCCAAATTGGCATGGTCTGGATTCTGGATTTCCCTGTTGGGTACTGTGATGGCGGCAATACCGTTGCTGACAGGCAAGGCTTCTGTCCTGTACACCTTCTATTTGCCGATTCAGGCGCATGTCGCGTTTTACTTTGGGGCAACATTGCTTATTGTTGGCTCCTGGGTCTGGTGCGCCATCATGTTGGTAATGTTTAAGCAATGGAAACAAGCCAATCCCAATCAGCCTGTGCCATTAGCCATGTTTGCAACCACCGCCAATGCCTTGCTGTGGCTATGGACTAGCGTGGGCGTGGCTTTGGAAGTGCTTTTTCAAGCCATACCGTTAGCATTGGGTTGGATTGATACGGTGGATGCTGGATTGGCACGAACCTTATTCGCCTGGACATTGCACCCAATCGTCTATTTCTGGCTGATCCCCGCTTACACGGCCTTTTATGTTTTTGTACCGAAACAAGCGGGTGGCTTCCTGTTCAGCGATGAAATAGCAAGGGCTGCATTTATCGTGCTAGCGGTATTCGCCCTGCCCATCGGCTTCCATCACCTCTATATGGATCCAGAACAAGCCAAAGGCTGGAAAATATTGCATGGCATTGGTACGTTTGTGGTTTCTATACCAACGCTAGTGACTGGTTTTACCGTAATTGCGTCATTGGAAATCGCCGGACGCTTGCGTGGCGGGAAAGGTTTGTTCGGCTGGATAGGCAGTTTGCCCTGGTCTAACTCAATGGTGCTGGCAGTTATCCTGTCATTGTTGATGCTCATCCTGGGCGGCTTTGGCGGGGTTGTCAATGCCAGTTATGCCATGAACGCCATGATACACAACACGGCGTGGGTCCCAGGCCACTTCCACCTTATTTTTGCCGGTACGACCGTTATCATGTACTTTGCCATCGCCTATTACTTATGGCCTTTACTCGTGCAAAAACCCTTATTTTCAAATTCGATGGCGTTAATCCAACTGTGGACGTGGTTTATCGGCATGGGTATTTTGACTACGCCTTGGCATGTACTGGGTTTGCTCGGACAACCGCGCCGTATTTCCAGCGTCGTCTATAACACCTTGCTGACCTTAGCCTGGAAACCTTACGAGCTTGCCATGATATTCGGTGGGTTAATCCTACTCGGTTCAGCTTGCCTGTTCATCTATAACCTAGTCAAAACGCAGTTAAACCCAGCGCCAGAGGTATTTAGCCAACAAATTGAATATGCCGAACCTATTCATGCTGTGTCTGCTTTGCCCGAATATCTCAACGACTTCAAACTCTGGAATCGAGTGATTGCCGTGTTAATGGCTATCAGTTTTGGTGTCCCCATCTTGCAGTTCTTTTTCATGGAAACTTTTGGCTCACCTGGGTGGGGATATTGATAATGACTAGAATCCTTATATTGATAGCTGTGCTTATCGCTCCTGTTCTGGTCAATGCTGCCGAACCAGAATCAGAGGCCAAGTCAGGCTCACAAATTGCCTGGACTACGGAAACCTTGAAACTGGTCAAAAATGGTAATGCCGAAAAAGGACGCAACCTAGCTGAATCCTGCAAAGCCTGTCATGGCCTCCGAGGCGAAGGAATGTCCGCCGAAACCAGGGACGATGAAACAATCCCTGCCATTCCTGCCTTAGCCGGACAAGTGGCCAATTATACGTTTAAGCAATTACGCGATTATTTTAACGGTGACCGCAGCAACGACTCCATGACAGCTATCGCCAAAGGCTTGTCCGAACAGGATGCAACTGATTTGGCAGCGTGGTATGCGTCGTTAGAGCCACCCAAACCAGTAAAAACTGACAAAGATGTTTCCACTGCCGAAAAAATGGTGGAAGCAGGTGACGGCAAACGTATTCTTCCGCCGTGTTTTGTTTGTCATGGTTCAAATGGACAAGGCGAGAAGATGGATATTCCAAGCCTGGCAGGACAGCAAGCGGATTATTTTGAGAGGACGCTGATGCAATACAGAAGTGGCGAGCGGCACAATGATATTTACAGCCGTATGCGGCTGATTGCCAAGCAACTCAGTGAAACTGAGATTAAGGCTTTGTCATTATACTATCAACAGCTTAAATAAAAATCTGTTGCAAAGACTCTAGGCTAGGGCGAGAATGCCACGAACCCCAGCCTGAGCTGGATTACGTTTCACTAACCTTACTGGAGTAAGTGCCATGATAAAGGGCCTGTATAAACAAATCCTGTTGTGTGTTTTCCTATTAGCGCCACTATCCCTAACTGCTGCGCCGTTTAATAAGCTGGTTATTTTTGGTGATAGCTTATCAGATAGTGGCAACCTTGCTTCCATACCGGGTTACGGCTTTCTTAACCAACCTCCCTATCAACATGGCTTTAACAACGGTGCGCCAGCAGTTGAACAATTAGCAAAATTACTGAACTTACCATTAATTCCATCGCTTTATTTGTCTGGTGGCGTATTCGGCAATAATTTTGCCGTTGCAGGTGCCAGGGCAGGGGGTGATACCGTAATTGACCTAAACACCCAAGTAGCTGCATTTTTAGTTAGCCAAGGGGGTAGTGTACCCGATGATACGTTGTACGTTATTTTTATAGGCGGCAACGACATACGTGACATGCGTAATCAAACCAATGAAAAAGCAGCGCATATCATATTGGACAAGGCAATCACCAACGTAGCGAATACACTCTCACAATTACTGGATGCCGGGGCAACCCATTTCTTGGTGGTCAATTCCCCAGACATCGGCAAAATTCCAGAAACCAAAGCTTTGGCTACGGAAGATCACAATCTAATCAGGCGTGCCAGTCAAAAAACCTTGGCCTATAACAAAAGGCTGGCGGAAACTGTTCAGCATGTTAAAAAAAGAAAAGGCGGTGCTTTTGTGTTGTTTGATTTGCTCACGTTTTTTAACGGAATAGCGGGTAACGGTAAAGCCTACCATTTTTTTAATACGAACGAAGCCTGCTACAGCAGTGCATTTTTTGGATACTACCCGATTTGCGATAGCACCAATATGGATTCTTTTCTATATTTTGATGAAATCCACCCCACCCAACGTGTCCATGAGCGCCTAGGTCGTGCCTTGTTTTCAGTAGTCCCTGAAGCGAACTAACATTCGTAAAAAACAGGTTCGTGCTTGCAATCATTTATATCGTATGCAGTGCATTAAATCTGATTGCAAGAACGGTAAAGTCAGTTATTATTCTGCTCAACACTTAAGAAAACTCTTAATAAATTCTTCGGCAAGCTCAGAATGAACGATAAGCCGTTGATTCCGTTCGTGGTGAGCTTGCCGGACTATGCACGCAATCAACTTGTTCAGGTTTCTTTAAAACTAAGGCTGTTGTTATTGCCTTGGACATCCTATCTATCCACACAAATCGCACACGCTTATCATGCCAGAATTACCCGAAGTTGAAACCACAGCGCGTGGTATCGCTCCACATATTGAAGGGCAAACTGTCAAACAAGTCATCATCCGTCAGCCCCAATTGCGCTGGCCTGTGCCGGAAAATCTAAACGGCACCTTGACTAACCTCAACATCAGGTCGGTTTCAAGAAGAGCCAAGTATCTGCTGTTCACTACCGATGTCGGCACAATCATCTTGCATTTAGGTATGTCCGGCAGTTTACGGATTTTGCCAGAAGAAAAGACTGCCGATAAGCATGACCATATCGACTTTATCTTTAACAATGGCACTTTATTACGTTATAACGACCCCCGCCGCTTTGGTGCGGTGTTGTGGACAACATTTCCACCAGCAGAACACAGCTTACTCAAAGACTTAGGCCCAGAACCGTTACTATCTGATTTCGACGGCAACCACCTTTACCAGCACTCCAGAAAACGCACAGTGCCAGTCAAATCATTCATCATGGATAGCCATATTGTGGTAGGAGTCGGCAATATCTACGCGAATGAAGCCTTGTTTATGGCGGGAATCCATCCATCACGTCACGCCGGAAAAATTTCTTTGGCACGGTATCAACGCCTGGCTGGCTGTATCAAAACGGTTTTGCAAAATGCCATCCAGCAAGGCGGGACAACGCTGCGAAACTTTGTGAACGAAGCCGGAAACCCTGGCTATTTCAAGCAACAGCTACGGGTGTATGGTCGTGCTGGATTGCCGTGTATTCAGTGCCTGCAACTTTTAACAGAAATAAGGATTGCTAACCGTTCGACGGTTTTTTGTATTAATTGCCAACATTAAACCAAGCACTGACCATTCCGAGTGACGGGGGCTATGTTACCTTCTCACTCACATCTTGCCGATGGTGGCGTTTTTAAATCTTACCAACGGGGCAACATGCCCGGTTCGGCTAAAGCAGCAATATCCCCTCAAAATTAACCTAACACCCAAACTTCGCGATTCCATTTCTAAAAGCTTCAACGCAAAATATCTAAAGTTCACAATTGGTGCAAAAGCCAGCCCTCTTGCACACTTGTTAAGCATATCAGTCGATTTTAATTTTGATAATCCAGTTTTGCCTGAATTGATACTTATACATAACTTATTGTAATTTATAGCTATATTATTATTTTAGTAGCTCATAAAATAAAATGGCATAACTTATGCTTTACCTAAATTATGCATCTCTTAGTTTGATGCCCATTAATTTGTTAACTGCCATTATTGGGGTGTGACATGACTACACTATATAAAGATATCTTGATTGGACTGCTGTTCATCACTGGCATATGGGGCTTTATTTCCGGCGAATTCATAGCTTCAACCATATTATTCGCAGGTGCCGCCATTTACACCAATGTGGTAAGGCGTACCAGCTAAAAACTCTATTTGTCTTCTACCTGTGTGTACCTTCAAGCAGACTCCCCTCGTACGTTTGCTTGGTTTATCTCCTCCCTTTGTAACAGTACATTGGGAGGTTTTTTTGGAGGCAAATTCTGACTGTTACCCATAGTTGAAACAGAATTTTTGTTCACCTATCGCGACTTAATTAGCTAATTAATATTCAATATCCCATAAGGAAAATAAAGATGACTGGAAATGCTGTGCGTGTTCAGGCTGTTCAAAATATCAGCAATCGTCAACCAATGCCTGCCAAAATACCGGAATCGCTCAGTACTCTATGGGCAAGTGATGTGTTTACACTGAGCAAGATGAAGGAAAGCCTGCCGAAAGAAGTCTTTAAATCGGTAAAGAAAACCATTGAAGCCGGTGCTGAACTGGATGTTTCGATTGCTGATGTGGTGGCATTGGCGATGAAAGATTGGGCGTTGTCCAAGGGTGCGCTTTATTATGCCCATGTCTTTTATCCATTAACCAATGCGACGGCAGAAAAACACGATAGCTTTATCTCCGTGCAAAACGACGGTTCTGTTATCTCTGAATTCAGCGGTAAAGTGCTGGTTCAGGGCGAGCCGGACGGTTCGTCTTTCCCTAATGGCGGGATACGTTCCACCTTTGAAGCGCGCGGCTATACCGCCTGGGATGTGACCAGTCCCGCTTATATCATGACGACCGATAACGGTGCGACATTGTGTATTCCAACGGTTTTCGTTTCTTGGACGGGCGAAGCGCTGGATAAGAAAACACCGTTGCTACGCGCCAATGCCGCGATGAACAAAGCCGCCCAGCGCGTTTTGACCATTTTGGGGCATACTGACATTGCGCCGGTTAACTCCAGTTGCGGTGCTGAGCAGGAATATTTCCTGGTTGATGCCAATTTTGTAAACAGCCGCCCGGATTTGTTACTATCAGGAAGAACACTGTTTGGTGCATCGGCTGCCAAAGGCCAGCAATTCGATGACCATTATTTCGGTGCAATCCCCGAACGCATCCAGGTCTTCATGCAGGATGTTGAAGAACAGTTATATCGGTTAGGCATTCCTGCCAAGACAAGGCATAACGAAGTCGCCCCCGGACAATTTGAAATAGCGCCTTTCTTTGAATCGGCCAACGTCGCGACCGACCATCAGCAATTGTTAATGACAGTTTTGAAAAATACTGCCAAAAAACATGGCCTTGTTTGCTTGTTACATGAAAAACCGTTTAAAGGCATTAACGGCTCTGGTAAGCATGTCAATTGGTCAGTGGGCAATGCCACGCAAGGCAACCTGCTTGACCCAGGTTCCACCCCACATGCAAATACCCAATTCCTGTTATTTTGCGGCGCGGTTATCCGTGGTGTCCATCTGTTCGGCCCGCTGCTACGCGCCGCAATCGCTTCGGCAAGTAACGACCATCGTTTGGGAGCCAATGAGGCACCACCAGCCATCATATCGGTTTATCTAGGGTCACAGCTCGATAATGTTTTCGAGCAAATCAGTAACGGCAAGATAACCGGCTCACTGAATGCCGGCGTGATGGATTTGGGAATTAATACGTTGCCGACTTTCAACAAAGATGCCGGTGACAGAAACCGTACGTCGCCCTTTGCTTTCACTGGCAACCGTTTTGAATTCCGCGCGGTGGGTTCAGGGCAATCGGTGGCAGGCCCGTTAGTGGTAATGAACACCATGCTGGCAGATTCGCTCAACTGGGTTGCGGATACGCTGGAAAGTAAATTGGCTACGGGGATTGATCTTGATAATGCCATCCTGAAAACGCTTAAGGAAATTATTGACCAGCATGGTGCTGTGGTTTTCAGCGGCAATGGTTACTCTGCCGAATGGCATAAGATGGCAGTCGAGGAGCGCGGGTTAGCGAACCTGAAAACCGCCGCCGATGCGATTCCGGTATTAAAAGAACCTTATGTTGAAAAGCTATTCCACGAACTCGGCGTATTATCGCCAGTTGAGCTTGCCAGCCGTTTTGAAATCTATGCCGAGCAATATATCCTCGCGATTGAAGTAGAAGCCAAGCTGGTGGTCAGCATGGCAAAAACAGGTATTTATCCGGCGGCGGTTAAATACCTGTCCGAGCTTTCTTCAACCCTTAGCAGCCTGAAAAGTAATGGGATCGAACTGGGTAGTGAACCTTTAGCTGAGATTACCGCGCTGCTGACAGCAATGATGGCAACTGTTGGTAAGCTCAGTACCGCTATCAGTCAACATGACTTTCCAACGATTGAAGAACATATGCAGTTCTGCGCAAAAACCATCCGTCCATTGATGGATGAAGTACGCCAATATGCCGATACGCTCGAAGGTGAAATTGCGGATGAATTGTGGCCATATCCAACCTATCAAGAAATGTTGTTTATTAAATAGCGGTCAGCGCAATGTTAGGAATTCTCATGAATAGCATGGCAGTAATTGGCCTTTATGGGAATTTTCATAATAAATAGCGATTCAGACAAAGATGATATACCCATCAACCATCAAAATTCGGTACACAACCTTGGCCGATGATCTGGAAACGATTAGCCAATAACGAGCGCAAAGTAGTGTGGTATGGATGAACTGATCACAAGCGGCTTTGAATTGGCTAAAGGTTCCGTAATAGCGCCCGTACAGCACGGTCTACTTGAAGAACTTCCAAA
This sequence comes from Methyloglobulus sp., assembly GCA_013140405.1. Lineage (GTDB taxonomy): Bacteria > Pseudomonadota > Gammaproteobacteria > Methylococcales > Methylomonadaceae > Methyloglobulus. The sequence continues at coordinate 11,748 of JABFSV010000363.1, forward strand.
AGGGCATAAATAACGGTATTTCGTGACAAACACAAAATGGTATTGAATCTTAAAAACCGTTTTGACCGCCTAAAAGTCGGTGGTTTTAACCTTACTTCGGGCTAAAAAACCAGCATCCAGTTAATAACCAAACTTCTTAATCCTCTATCCCCGCTAAAAACTCTATAACCCACCCCTCAACACGCGGAAGGCAGCTATTTAGTGACGCCCGTTTCTCCGGGATGGCAAAAAAATCCGGCTCATGAAGGTAGGGATTGGTGATCCTGCCAACATCAATGGCATCATGGCTGAGATCGACAATTCGTCCGCCAATGAAATTGTATTGATGTTCATAATGACCGTAGATCGCGCCACCGAAAACCTGATTCATAAATAGGCTTCCGTACTTGCACGAACCGGAAAGGTCGGCGGGAGGTAGCAAGCCTCGATCTTTAGCCTGATCACACCATTTACGGAACACAAAGATTTTAGCTTGTGCAAAACGCTCGTAGGAATAGGCAATTCGCGCCTTCCTGTCTACTGTCCAATCTGTCATTTTAAGGGCCTAGGTAAATCATAGATCGGCCCTCCATGAGGATTGGAGGGATGTGTTACCAGAATTTCAATTTATCTGAAGTAGGATTGTTTTAATAGAAGAGCCTCAAGCTACATCGTGATACCAGTCCAAAAGCTCTTCGCCACCCCAGTTTTCAGCATCAGCGGGGATAGTTTCTGCCGTTTCATAGATCGTCATTTGCCCAGCTTGGGGATTTGCTACCAATAAACTTTCAGCATAGTCTATTGAGCAGCCTTGTTTGCCCGTTGCATCGGTCAACCATCCCGCAGCCATGGCAATGGCTTCTTCCTCGGTTTCACCAAAGCCGAATACGGCATAATCGTGTTGTACGTATAAGATGGTCATTGTTGCTCCATATACTTTAAATTTGCTTCATGGTTATATCCAGCGTCAAAATACGATACGCGATTTGCCTTGGTGTCATATTTAACAGGCGGGCAGCTTTTGCTTGCACCCAACCGCTTTGTTCCAAGGCCGCAATAACGCGTTCCCGATCATCCATATTTTCATCATTGAAATCAATCGTGGGCGTTTTTTGTGATTGATAACTGATGCCTCCTGAACCGATTTCATCTTCCAGACCAGTGTTGACCATGACATCCCGGTCGATGATACCGTTTTTGCTCATGATGGCGGCGCGTTCCAGCCGGTTTGCCAGTTCGCGGACGTTGCCCGGCCAGTTGTGCTTCATGAGTATACGGATGGCGCTATCCTTGATTTCTAAAGGCCGCCCACCTTGCTGCTCGGAAATCCTGTCGAGCAAAAATTCGGATAACTGAGGAATGTCCTCCGCCCTATCACGCAAGGTCGGCATTTGGATTGGCATCACATTTAGCCGATAATACAAATCTTCCCTGAATTTGCCTTCGGTGACTTCTTCTTCAAGGTTGCGGTTAGTTGCAGCAATGATGCGGACATTGACTTTTATGGTTTGCGTTCCACCCACGCGCTCAAACTCACCTTCCTGCAAGACGCGCAGTAATTTGGCTTGGAACGAGGCGGAAATCTCACCGATTTCATCGAGAAACAGGGTGCCGTTGTCCGCCAGTTCAAAACGGCCTTTGCGTTGACTAATGGCACCACTAAATGACCCTTTTTCATGGCCGAATAATTCAGACTCCAATAAGGTATCGGGTAAGGCCGCGCAATTCAGCTTTAAAAAGGGGCCGTTGGCACAACCCGAGTTAAAGTGAATAGCATTGGCGACGACTTCTTTACCCGTGCCTGATTCACCGCGAATCAATACCGTGGTATTCCATTTAGCCACCTGACGGATCAGGTCGAACACCCGTAACATCGGTGGCGAATGACCGATAATATTTTCAAAGCTGTAATTTTTGATCAACGCTTGTTTGAGTTGATCGCGTTCGCTTTGGAGGTGACGCTGTTTACGTTCGATTAATCGCAACATCTTGACACTTTGTGCAATCAGGTTGGCAATCATTTCCATGAACCGTGCACGTTCACCTAAAAACTGGTTGCTATCTGGTTGGGCGGCAAGCACACCGATGGTATCGCCTTCTTCAATATAAATAGGCGAGCCAATAAAAGGCAACTCAGGATCGTACAAGCCCAAGCGATCTAAAAAACGTGGCTCTTCTGATACTTTATCAACAACGATGGTCGTACCTTCATCTAAGATGGCTCCCATCAGTCCTTCGCCTGGATTGTACCTGACTGGCTCGCTAAACTTACTGGCGCCATTAGTGTGCAAGACACTCAAAATCATGCTCTTACTTTCAATTTCACGCAGCGTTATCATTCCAGAATGCATCCCTGACCGCTTATGCAGTATCTCCAAGATAGCCTGTAGTTTCGCCTGCAAATCGTGGGTGCTGTTTAAGACCTGGCTGATGATGTACAACGTATCAAGTTCAGCTTCGATGAGTTGCGTACGCTCAGACATGACGTTACTCCTTCGATATTTGTCTACGCAATGGGAAACTGATTTTAAATCGGCATCCCTGGTCAAAACTTGGATCAATTTCAATAAACCCCTGATGCTGAATGACAATTTCCTTGGCCATAACGAGACCCATACCCGCCTGATTACCACCCTTAGAGCGAGTGCTATAAAATGGCTCGAATACTTTTGCGCGTTTTTCAACGGGGATACCAGGGCCGCTGTCTTCAATACTGACATAAATCAGGTCTGCGTCTTGATCCGTCGTAATCCTAAGCTGTTGTTCTTGGCAATCTGATCCACTGAGGGCTTCAATTGCATTATCTATCAACTGTTTAAATAACATCCGCAGCCTATTTTCAGAACCCAGCATCCTTGGCAACGATGATAGAGGCACCCAATGTACATCTATCCCATGACTCCAGAGCTTTTGGTGGCTCAGTAACAGCACTTCATGCAGGATCTGATTCAAGTTAATCGGTATAAGGGCTGCTTGCAGTATTTCTGGAATACATTTTTGCATCGTCATAACTGCTTCTTCACCGGACTGTTGAATCTCCTGCAAAATTTGTAACAATCCAGCGTTTTGGTCATCCCGTTTGTGCCGTAAAATTTGTTCAGCCGCCCTAATTTGGTTCATAGGGAGATGAATTTGGTGCATTGCGCCCAGTAATGTCTCCCTGATACTGCGTACCCGTTCATCTTCAGCCATCATGGTTTTTAATGTCTGTATGTGCAGTTCTTCTATATGTTTGCGTTGCCGCGTAATGTCCGTTATCGTCAAGATGAGATATTGCTTTGAGGTATTTTCAAAAAATGCATCAACGTTGACTTCATTCTCAATAAACCAGTTGCCCGCGCACGAAAACCAAAGCGTACGTTGCCCACCTTTGGTTTCAACCTTGTACTCGCGGTTATTGAAGCCCTGCTCTTTGCCTTGTAATTCTGACCACAAATCGCCCATTTCATCCCTAAGTAACTTTAAGAAATAATGGGCTGGTTCGCCTTTATCAAGATCGCTGACTAAGGCCTTGTAGTTATGGTTATCCAAAATAACCCGGTCTTCGTTATCGATGACAACCATTGCAATGGGTGATGCATTCAGGACAGACTCAATCAGTAATTTTTGGTTGATTCCCTTTTTTTCAGATTCATAAGATTCGGTAATATCCCTATGCATACCGATGTAATAGGCAATCGTACCTTGCTCATTTAAGATAGGGGCGATTGTTAAATCAGCCAGATAGCGACGCCCAAACTTATGTCGATTACATAATTTTCCATGCCAAACTTTCTTGCTGCTTATGGTGTGCCATAAATCATGATAGACATCCCTTGGGGTACGTTTGTCTGATAATAACGATTCATTTTGACCTAAAACATCTTCCGGTTGGTAACCCGTGACCCTTATAAACTCCTCATTCACGTAAAGAATTTTGGCTTTCTTATCGGTGATAGAAATAGCTATCGGAACCTGTTCAACTGTTTCGACAAACAAGTTGTACGGTACTATGCCACGCTCATCCTTATAGACTTCTTCAAAAACTCCGGGTGCCAATTCGTCTATTACATTCGCCATGCTGGTATGCGTCTGCAAAAATCGTAAAGAATTTTTTTTCATAGTTACTGGCCGAAAATTAGATAGATTTAAAGTTATTTAAGCAATTTTAACGCCATAAAATAATTCATCTTAATCGACCTGTAATTTTCCAACTTGGCTCAATCTATTTTTAAAAGTAAGAACAAGAACTCAGTGCATTCAGGGTGCATAGTCGATTGTAAGATTTACGACACACAGTTTTAAATCGATACCTAGATGTATTGATTACAACAGGCTTTACGAGCCGTTCTGGTTCGATTTTGCTCAACATGCAGCCAATAACCCAGCTTTACATGCTTTTTTTTAAATTGGCATACTTGATGCTGTAAATTAATAAATAGCTTGATAAACAGCCACCATTCATACAGCCTGGAAATACAGTGAGTGAATATCTTCTACTTTTATTAGGCACAGCTCTGGTCAACAACGTAGTCCTGGTGAAATTTCTAGGGCTCTGCCCCTTTATGGGCGTTTCAAAAAAGCTGGACTCGGCATTAAGCATGGGCTTGGCCACCACGTTTGTTTTAACGTTGGCAGCAATGACCAGTTGGTTGCTGGAGCATTTCATCCTAGCGCCATTGCACATTCAATTCTTACGGATTCTTGCCTTTATCTTGGTGATTGCCGCCGTAGTGCAATTCACCGAAATGGTGGTGCATAAAACCAGTCCAGTTTTATACCAAATCTTGGGTATTTTCTTACCGTTAATTACCACCAATTGTGCAGTATTGGGTGTGGCTTTATTGAACGTGCAAGAACAATACGGTTTTATGCAAAGCATGATTTTCGGTTTTGGTTCCGCCATCGGTTTTACTTTGGTGATGGTTCTGTTTGCTGGGCTGCGCGAGCGTCTGGCGTTAATGGCAGTCCCCGTATTATTTGCAGGAACCCCGATTGCTTTTATAACGGCTGGCGTTTTATCACTGGCATTTATGGGATTTGCAGGGCTTTACAGCAAATA
>JABFSV010000299.1 GCA_013140405.1 Methyloglobulus sp.
CTGCCGTACTTTATGGCATAAAACCGGCGGTTACGGCGATAGTATTGTTTGCCGCTTATCGCATTGGTTCCCGCGCCCTGAAAAACTGGTTGATGTGGACATTGGCGGGTTTGGCGTTTTTGGCAATTTTTGCCTTACATGCGCCCTTCCCTGTTATCGTGTTGATTGCGGCTTTGTTGGGTGCGTTGGGTGGGCGCATCGCGCCGAAAATGTTTACTGTCGGCGGTGGACACGGTGCAAGTAAACAGAATTATGGCGCAGCGTTGATTGATGACAACACGCCCACACCTGAACATGCAAAATTCAATTGGGGGCGGTTTATCAAAATTGCCCTGATTGGCTTGGCGTTGTGGGGTAGTGTAATGGGCATATTGTGCTGGCAGTTTGGCTGGCAAGGTGCGTTTACCCAGATGGGCTGGTTTTTTACCAAGGCGGCATTGCTGACGTTTGGTGGCGCTTACGCGGTGTTGCCTTATGTGTATCAAGGTGCGGTAGAGCATTACCACTGGCTGAGCGCAACGCAGATGATTGACGGCTTGGCATTGGGTGAAACCACGCCCGGCCCTTTAATTATGATTGTTACTTTCGTCGGTTTTCTTGCTGGCTGGAACACGATGCCATGGGGTGCTGATAGCTTATTGATTGCTGCAACGCTTGCCGCCGTAATCGTAACTTATTTTACGTTTCTGCCTAGCTTTGTGTTTATCCTGGCAGGTGGCCCGTTGGTGGAATCAACACATGGCAATTTAAAGTTTACTGCACCGCTGTCAGCTATCACCGCTGCGGTCGTCGGCGTAATCCTAAACCTGGCTGTGTTCTTCGCTTGGCATGTGTTTTGGCCAAAGGGATTTACTGCGGATTTTGACGGGGTTGCCGCTTTGATTGGCGTTTATGCCTTAATCGCATTATTCCGCTTTAAGGTTGGAGTAATACCTGTGATTGCTGTATCGGCTGCTGCGGGGATATTGGTTTCGTTGTAGAAAGAATAAATAGTTGGAGTACAAATCTAGATTTGCACTCCAATCCTGCACGTAATTCTACTTAAGTCCCCCGATAATAACCACCTGGAGATCCTGCGCCCGTTGAAGGTGCAGGATCAGGGTTTGTTGTATTAGGAATACTTTCGTCACCTGAAGGTGCAGCTTCTTGAGGCTCCATCAAGGGAACACGCTCGTATATAGCAACTGGTTCACCATCCAAATCCTTCAAAGCCTGATTTAAGGCTTTTTGGTCGAACTCAGGCATTTCTTCTTTCGTTGCTTTTTGGATTAGCTGTAACGCCACAGCATAACGCTGTTGCTGCCCCATTTCTTCGCCTTCCAAATCTGGGTGCGCTTCTATGTATAACATATTATCCAACCAACCGACCTTGATCGGCTGTTTTACGATATAGACAGGCGTTCCTAATGGCACGACATCATACAAAGTCTCAACATCTTCTGGGTACATCCGTACGCAGCCGTGGGTAATTTGCATACCTATGCCGTAAATTTTATCGACATCAGTACCGTGAATACGATATTCGCCCGGAAGGTCAAGATATAGCGCACGAGTACCCAAGGGATTATGTGGGCCTGGTGGGACTATCACAGGCAAAGGATCGCCATTGGCGGCATGTTCTTTCCGAATAGATTCAGGCGGATGCCATGCGGGATCTTTGACTTTGCGTATGACTGCGGTTTTACCTAAAGGTGTTTTCCAGTCTTGCCGCCCTATTCCGTGCGCGAACGACATCACCTCACCTTTCTGTCCAGGCGGGTAATAATACATGCGGAATTCAGAAATATTCAGGGTAATACCGTTATGCGGGGTATCAGGCAGGACACGACGGTTTGGCAAGCGCACAACTTGGCCTTTTTTGATCAGCCACCGATCCATCTTTGGATTGAGCTTGATGATTTCTGTCTGGCCTAAGGTGTAGCGTAGTGCCACATCCAGCAGCGTCTCATCTTGCGTTATATTTGTCGTGGCATCGCCATTCGGATACAGTTCAAGAACGGTATCCCCTGGATTTTGCGACAACTGATAAGTGGTCGCTCCAGCATAACCACCAATAAACAGTGATGCTATAGAAAAAATCAATCGTGCAAAGATATTCATTAAACCTGTTTTTTGAGTAAAAATGTATAAGCTAGTCATGTCTCGGTGGAATCGTAAAAAATCGCTATTACCCTTTGATAATCATCAGGTTCTTTCGTTCAATGCTAATCGCGCATTTTAGCATGTATCTATAATGCAAATATACACAATGATTAAGCATTGCTTAAACTTGTAAGCAAGGCGCTAATTTCAGCCTTTTTTTTGATTTGTGGATAATAAATGGCATAAATCTGGCGGCTAATCTCAGGGTTACAAAGGTAACGACAGCTTAAATCGTCAGCACATAAAGGCAAAGTGTACTCCGGCATCAATGCCACCCCCATACCCGTACGCACTAAGTTAACGATCCAATCTTCACTATTACTGCGGTAAGTAGCATAAAGGTTAATTTCCTCGTCCTGACAGATAGCCCTCAACTTGTCCCTTAATTCACAATTTAGCCGATCCAGATAAGGTTCGGACTGGATTTCTTTCAGGCCTATTTTAGTGAGCTGATTAAAACGGTGTTTGCTATTGAAAGCAACCACATAGCGTTCCGTGTAGAGGAGCGTCGATTGATACGGCGATGCTAGCAACTGCGTGGGGGCGCTAATTACCAAATCCAATAAATCCGATTCTAGTTGTTTCAGCAAGTTGGTTTCGCTGTCGATAATCAGTTCAAATTCAATATTGGGGAATTCTTGCTGATAATGGGCAAAAACTGGGCTTAAGCGCTGTGCACCTATCGTTGCCATCAGGCCTATCCGTAAAGGGATATTATTCAACTGGGTAAAGCGGATAGCATCCGCCTTAGTGGCAGTTGTTTCTTTATAAATCTTACGGAAATTAGGCTCAACCAAACGGCCTAGCGAAGTCAGTAAGCAACCTGCTCGGTCACGGGTGAACAACTCACCACCCAATTCATCTTCCAGCTTCTTGATGGCTTGGGTTAAAGAGGGTTGGGAAATATAGCTGAATTGGGCGGCACGAGTAAAACTGCCGTGGTCACATACAGCCAAAAAGTAGCGGATTTGGTGCATTTCCATACGACCACCTCTGAAGTTGCATAGACAAAACCTATTCTTTCATAGAAAGTTAGTATTTTACAAGCCCTGTAAGCAAGGAATATGATTAGCATCACCATAAACAACCCCTATGATAAGGAAAAGCCATGAAAGCAGCAAAACTAATTGTCATGTACCCTACACCCACCGATGTCACCGCTTTTGAACGCCGCTACGAGCATGAGCATGTCCCAATGGCAGTAGCAAAATTGGCTGGAAAAATCCGCTTTGATGCCAACTTGATTACCTCAGCACCAGGGCAAGAACAAGCACCTTATCATCGAATTGCGGAAGTTTATTTTCCGTCCATGCGAGATTTGGAAGACTGCCTGAGCTCTCCAGGCGGACAAGAAACGGCTGCCCATGCTGTTGAAATTTCCAGTGGCGGCGATCCTTTGTTCCTGATAGCTGAAGTAGAAACCTTCGTCTTTTAGGGTTTGGCTTCTGTTTACAACAACCTGTCCCCATTAACTCAGGAACTTAAATGTCTTACTTGCCTTCAAGCCCCGAATTAGCAAATATCGCAGGATTACTGGCAAAATATCCTAGGCGCGGTATTCTGCTGTTTAAATTATTGGAAGACATTAAAGGTAATTTTTCGCCCCTAAGCAAAGGGATGCGAGAGCTAATCATTACGTACACCTCATCGCTAAATCAATCTGAATCCTGTTATAACGCTCACAAGGCCTTATCTAAAGACTTGGGTGTAGATGAATCAATCTACGGTCAATTAAAATCAGATATCGACAGCGCGGATGTTGATGAAAAACTTAAACCTATCTTACAGTTTGTCAAAAAACTGACATTAACGCCCGACCAAATCACACAAGCTGACGTTAAACCGATATTTGATGCAGGCTGGGACGAAAGTGCTTTGCTCGACTCCGTGTGTTTATGTGCGGTAGTAAATTGCATGAACCGTTTTGCCATAGGCATAGGCATTGATAAGGAATCACCGCCGATAAAGCAAAAGTTATCAGTCAACCATTAGTGAGTTCCCATGCCTGTTGATATTGTCTTTCGACGGCGTTTGCCCTATAAATGAGGTTAAAGATATGAGTACGCTGCTCTTGTAT
>JABFSV010000314.1 GCA_013140405.1 Methyloglobulus sp.
GGATTGGCTTGCGTGTCACCTCCGATGAAGAGGTGCAAGGACTAGATCAGGTCTTACATGAAGAAACTGGCTACTTGGATATCTAAAACCAGCCAGCAGTTTCGGTCAAAATTTAATTTGGGAGAGCAGTCTCAAGACAGCCTCCCAAATCAAGTTTCTGGGCAAACTGCTTCGGGATCAACAAACCAGCGTTGGGACGTTGTTAAGGAAACGCTAGGGAAGTTGACCAGAACTATCCTTCGTCCGATTGAACGGTTCAAGACCAAAAACAGCACACCTCAGCAAATTGAAGATCGTCCCGTCGGGATTATCGAAAGATTTAACCAGAAATTCCTCAAACTTCCCCAACCATTCGCGCGATTCCTTAAGCCGATCATCATCACCATCAGCTTAGTTGCAGCGTATGCGGTGTTAGGCTTTTATATCGTGCCAGCGATTTTAAAATCAAAAATACCCAGCATCATTCAAGAAGAAACCGGCAGAAAAGCATCAATTGCCAAGATAGAGTTTAATCCGTTCACCCTGTTTGCCAGCATCCAAGGCTTAAAGATTCAAGAAAAAAATGGCAAACCTTTTGTGGGGTTCGATGCGTTTAACGCCAAGATAAATACCTTCCAATCCATCAAACAACTGGCTTTGGTGATTGATGAAATCGCCCTAAACAAGCCGACGGTTCATCTTGCCAAGCAGAAAGACGGCAAATTTAATTTCGAGGATATGGTTAAGGCTAAGAAAAAAGAAGAGCCAAAAAAACCAGACGACGGCAAGCTGTTTCCGCTCAATATCGTCAAACTGTCGATCAAAGAGGGGCAGCTATTATGGAACGACCAGCATTTTGCCAAGCCCGTATCGGAAGAATTGTCCCCAATCAACCTCAATGTCAGCAATTTAAGCACCGAGGCTAAAGCAAAAGCCAAACTGGAATTCAATCTGGCACTTAAATCCGGTGGAAAACTGGACTGGAAGGGAGATTTCGGCATTAATCCGGTCTTTTCGGAAGGCGGAATAAAGTTTGATAAGGTGCAACTGGAAAAAGTGTTGGCGTTAGCCTTGTCAGAAACCGCCGCGTTTGATTTGAAGGGTAATGAGCAGTTCAATGTCGATTATAAAGTGGGTTTTGACAAAAAAAACCTGAACGTCACTATCAAGAAAAGCCGATTTGAACTGCAAGATTTTCAATTCGCTGACAAAAGTACCAACAAAACTTTGCTGAAAACGCCGACTTTTGCCGTTGAAATCGATTGTGTTGCCACTCTTGCAGAAAACAATATGGATGTGGCAATCAATAAGGTTAAGTTTGAAAGCCGTGACCTCCAATTTTCCAATCAAATTCACGGACAGTTGGGCGTTGTGGTGCCAACATTTGCCCATGAGACCGATATTAAAGTCACTAAGACCAAGGAAGGCCTAAAAATTGTCGCCAATAAAGCCAAATTGAACATCAAAAACTTTGGCTTGAACCAAGGCAAGATCGAAGCCAAAATCCCAGATATTGCCCTGGAAACCTCGTATCAACTGGGGATTATTGGTAATGCTTTGGATCTCACCGTTACGCAGGGCAAGTTTGACCTGCACGATTTGCAGGTGTCCGAAAAAGGCGAACCCAAAACACTCATAAAAATTCCGGCTTTTGGCTTGAATGGCATCGCTGTTAACCTAAAAAACCAGGAAATTGTCGTGGATTCGGTGACCGGTAAAGATGCCGAATTCCAAGCGTGGCTGAACAAAGATGGCGTAATCAATTATCAAACATTATTTGCAGACTCCAAAGCAGAGGAAGAAAACAAGGATATTGCTACAGCCAAAACTGTTGACTTTACAGAAGGTACGTCGGGTACAGCAACCACACCCGCTAAACCCAAGAAAGACTGGCTGATTAAGGTAAACAACGTGGCCTTGGATAATTTCGGCCTGAATTTTGAGGATAAGTCCTTAAAAAAACCAGTCATCATGACGGCAAAGCCAATCAATCTCAAACTGAGTAATTATGTCAATAAACCGGATACCAAACTGCCTTTCCAACTCGATATAGGGGTTAACAAAACGGGTTCAATCAAGTTGAAAGGCGATACTGTTATCTCGCCGCTTGCCGCAAAAATTGATGTCGTTGTAAAAAATATCGACCTGGAAACCTTCCAGCCTTATGTGGATAAGTTTGCCCGTCTGGATATATTGGATGGCAAATTCAATGTTGATGGGCATCTGGTAGTCTTGCAACCACCAGAAAAGCCAATGGATGTTAAATTCAAAGGCAACACAAGCATTGCTGATTTGTTGACCCGCGACCAAATCCTGAATAAAGATTTTATCAAATGGGACAACTTAACATTGAAAGATTTGGACGTTGATTTATTGGCTAACCGCTATAGTGCGGCGGTTTTGCTAATTGAAAAACCTTATGCAAAAGTGACCATCAGAAAAGATAAAACCATCAACTTCTCTGATATTATGATTGCCGATAAGGGGGCAACGGATAAGCCAGCAAAATCAGCCAAACCTACCAAATCCGTCAGGGTGGCGCATCATAAAACCAAACAAAGCGATAAACCCATTTTCAAACTGGATAAGGTCAAAATCGTTGATGGATCTTCAGATTTTGCCGACCTTTCTTTAATAATGCCTTTCGCCGCACAAATCAAGAGCCTGGATGGTGGCGCGAACGGAATTTCCTCAGAGCAAAAATCAACCATTAAAGTCGATTTGAAAGGTAACGCCTACGACCTTGCGCCCGTGGACATCAAAGGTGAAATCAGTCCTTATCTGGGCAACTACAATGTAGAACTCAAATTTGACGGTATGCCTATGCCTTTGATTACGCCTTATATGGTGCAATTTGCAGGTTACAAAATTGAAAAAGGCAAATTGACCCTGGGCCTAAAGTACCAAGTCGAAAAAGGTCAATTGAGTGCTTCAAATAGCATTCTGATTGATCAACTCGAATTAGGGGGGCAAGTTGATAACCCTAATGCCGTATCTCTGCCACTTGAGCTGGCAATCGCACTGCTAAAAGATTCCGACGGCAAAATAAAACTGGACGTGCCATTAACTGGCAGTTTGGAAGATCCTAAATTTAGCGTAGGCGGCATCATCGTCGATGCACTGGTCAATGTGTTGACCAAAATCGTCACTTCTCCATTCACCGCCATTGCGTCGTTAGTGGGCAGTGATGAAGACTTAAGCAACATCGGCTTTGCGCCCGGCAAGGAAGTGTTAGATGCAAAGGAAATGAGTAAATTGGATGGCGTGGCAAAAGCACTGAAAGAAAAGCCCGTTCTTAATCTCGAAATCAAAGGTGCCGCTTTTGAAGAACAAGATTGGCCGATTCTTCGTGAAGAAGCCTTATTTGACCAACTAAAAAAGACTAAAGCTGAACAACTCAGTGAAGAAGCTGGCAAGAAAGTACGGGCAGAATACGTTGAACTGTCAGAAGATGATTATAACGATTTACTGGCAGATGCCTTCATCAAACAATTTCCCACAATAGGCAAAAAATCGCTTTTAGGTACGCCAAAGCTGATTAATTCTGATACCGAAGATTTTTACAAAGTCGCTAAACAAAAAATGTCGGAAATCATACAACCCGATCCAAAACGCCTTAAAGATTTGGCCTCTGAGCGCTCACAAGCCATCGCAAAATACATTGTCCAGAAAGGTGGTGTACCCAACGAGCGCGTCTTTATCCTGGATTCTGCGCTCGACCCTAAGCGGGACGGCAAAAATATTGTCAGCTCTCTGTCGTTGAAAACCAATTGATTAGCACTCAACAAAGCGAAAAAGCACGTAGCATTCAAGCGCGGCAAATACCCTGCCCTGTTGTCTACTCATTAGCCTACATTTCCCATTCTTAGCAAAGTGGCTTAGAATAATAGTTAGAGAAATAGCCCTTATATCGCTTAACTTCAACCCACACATAAACAGGAAACGTGATGCAAAAAAATATCATAATGCCGTTTTTCGTCATCTTTTTATTCACCGCAAGTGTTAGTGCATGGGGCGGTACAGTTTACAAATGCAAAGATCAAGAAGGGGCAATGATTTATCAAAAATCGCCTTGCAATGCCGCTGCCGAAACCGTCACTTCCTGGACCCCGAGAAACCAGCCAACCCGTTATCGAACCAGAACAGCGTAAAGATGCCGAAAAAAAACCTTCGCCCGTATTAAGCCTCAAACAAAATGGGAGTCGGCATTTCACCACTGATGGCATTATTG
>JABFSV010000213.1 GCA_013140405.1 Methyloglobulus sp.
CTTCAGGTTTATGCGTGGGGTAGGTTTTTTCTAAACTCGGCTCAATGTACATGCCGCCAGCCGCTATGTCCTGGATAGCATCCACTAGAATTTCAGGTGCGCTATTTTTGGTAATGTAGCCTTTTGCACCTGCTGCTATGGCGCGGCTGACATACACGCTTTCATCATGCACACTAAAGACCAGTATTTTTGCCAGTGGATCTCGGTTACAAATCCGGCGTAGACATTCCAACCCGCCAATTCCTGGCATGGACAAGTCCAACACGACCACATCGGGTTGCTTTTCCAGATAAAGCTGACAGGCGGCTTCACCGCGTTCTGCTTCAGCGACGATTTCAATGCCGTCTGTTGATGCGAGTAACATCCGAAACCCAGCGCGGACAACTGCATGATCATCTACCAAGAGGACAGAAACCTTCTTCATGTTAAAGGTATGGTGGCTGTAATTTTCATGCCTTGCTGCCGAGCGGTTTGGATGTTGAGTTCCCCGTCCAGGCTTTTTATCCGCTCTCGAATGGCTAACAATCCAAACCCTTTTTTGGTTTCAGTTAATGTGCAGCCTTGTCCATTATCGGTAATATCTAGGTGCAGCATTTGTTCAGACGGCATTTCCAGAGAGACAGTTGCTTCAACAGCTTGGGCATGGCGGACGATGTTGGTCAAACATTCTTGTACAATTCTGAACACCTGAATGGTTATTTTATGCTCTAGTTTATCAACCCCATCGGGGCAGTTAAGTGTTAACGATAGCTCTGGATGCCGCTGCGACCAATGGTTTAGCAAATCTTCCAGGCTGGCTTTCAAGCCCAGTTCGGTCAAAACCAGGGGATGCAGGTTCCGCATCATCGAGCGAACGACGGTAATCAAATGGTCGCAGATGGAAATAATCGTATCGGCAATCTGCCCCGTATTAGCCTTATCGTTTTTGGTCGTAGTTGCCATGACTTTGATGGCAGTCAACGATTGCCCCAGTTCGTCATGCAATTCTTTCGCCAGATGCTGCCGTTCTTCTTCCTGAATTTGCAGGGTATGTAAGGTTAACGCCTTGTTTTCATTGTGTGTTGCATCCAGTACATCGGCGGTATGATTGATGGCTTTGGCAATGCTGTCATACTCCTGGGTAGCAAAATCCGGAAGTTTTTGTTGGTAATTGCCTTGCTCCATGGCTTTTAGGGCTTCTACTATGACGGTTATGGCCTTAATTGTCTTGCTGAACAGAAGGTTGACTGCCAAGAATGTAATCGCCGTCATGATCACGAGAGTAGCGAAAAACACACGGCTTTCTTGCCATGCCTCGCTGATTTCATCAATGGGATTGGCCAGGATAATCAGGCTGACCCGTTTACCATCAGAATCAGTGAAGCCTTGTTCTAGCTGGGTAGCTTGTACAGACAGCATAGCTACAAACCACTGCGGCGGCAACGTGTTGTTTGCCGGTGTTGCTGTGGCGGCAAAGTTGACGATTGCACCCGTTGGCTGTTTCAACTGGATGGTCAAATGCCGGGTTTGCTCCAATGAAACAAAACGTGGCAACCAAGCATCCACATCTACCGCACCGCGTTGCGAGTCGGTAGGAAAGTTGAGCTGGATCAGTTGCGCCGCAAGGTTGAGTGATGAATCCAGTTCGGTTTTTACCGATAGCCGGGCTTGCCAGATGGCAATCATACCGCCAAATATCAGGATTATGATGCTGGTGAGTACAATCCTGACATTGATTTGGTAACGCAAACTCATGGGTTTTTTACGGTTATCAGGAATCGTCGGCGGATTTGTCTTGAAATTTTTTGTAATTGATTGAAATCTTTAATCCGGCAAAGCGCCCTGCCATCCTGATTAACTCCTGAGTTTTGTTGTCGAAACTCAGTTTAACCTCACTTATCGCACGGTCTTCATAGCCTTCGTCAATAGTTTTGGTGTCCAACAAAAATCGGTAGACGTAAATTTCCTTATCTTTTTCTTTCTTTATTTCAAAAGGTTGTCCGAGTTTGGCAACAACAGCCGGTTTTTTTGGCAGGTCGGCGGCAATTTTTTCAATGGCATCAGTATTGCCGCGCAGCTGCATTTTGTCCTTGTTGATTTCCCCGCCACCGATTGAACGCAGCGAGGCCTCCAAAAATTTGGGTGGCGCTATTTCTAAAAACAGCGACGAAAACGACCATGCAGCCAATTTATCGTTCTTGTTGAAATTTAGGTCGGAATGGAATTCGACCGCTGGAGAAACTCTTTTTTTGTAACCGTCAATTTTGTGAAACCAGTAGCGCCAATGCTTTCCGTCTGGAGTCGGCGTTTCTTCAGTCGGCCTGAGCCTGGCTAAAGACACAAAGTCTTCACTCAGCATGATCGGTTCTTTGAATTTTAAAGTGAAGTCTTCAGCCGCGACCACAGTAAAATATTTATCAAACTCGCCCATCTGCTGATAGGTTTGATAAGCGCGCCACCAGTAGGCGCAACCCGTTAATGTGGTTGCCAACAAAACTAGACAAATAACTCGAATGGTTTTTGATTTCATGGGCCTATTAGATGAATTAAAAGGTTGTGGGGATACTCGGCTTCGTATTGCCTGAGATTAATGCCTTGTTTGTGCATCTGTGGAGATGTTTTTGCCCGAACGCAAAATTTGTTCAACGTCGATCCTATCGAATCGGTAATATTTGTTGCAAAACTCACAGTTAACTTCAATTTGTGCGCGTTCTTGCAATACGCTTTCCAGCTCTTGACGGCCTAACATCCGCAGCGCATTCTCGATCTTGATGCGTGAACAAGAACAGTCGAATTCAACAGGTTCAGCATCAAACAGACGGACTTTTTCTTCGTTAAACAGGCGGAACAATAACTCTTCGCAGTCCAATTCCAGCATTTCGTGTTCGGTTACTGTACTTGCCAGCATCTCTATGCGTTCCCAATCAGCCTTATCGTTGAGCTGGGAGGGTAGTTCTTGTAAGAGCAAACCTGAAGCCTGGGTTTCGTTGGCGAACAACCATAACCTAGTGTTGAGTTGTTCGGATTGAGCAAAGTAAGTTTCCAACGCTGCTGCCAAGTTGACACCTTGCAGAGGCACAATACCTTGATAAGGTTGGCCGTTCGCTGGCGAAACAGTCAACACCAAACGACCTTCACCGAACATTTCTTGTAGCGAACCCATACTGACTGTATCGCTGCCCCTAATCAATCCCCTGATTTTTCGGTCATGTGTGGCCTGTGCCACCAGCGTTTTCAGCGGACCGTCGCCCTGCGCCTGGAGGATCATAGACCCATTGAATTTGATGGTCGCAGATAACAAGGCCACAGCCGTTAAAGCCTGACCTAATTGTAATTGTACGTTCTCGGCGCAGTGCTGGTGCTGCCTTGCGGTTTGCCAGCTAGTTGACAAACTTATCCATAGTCCACGAATGCCTACATCTTCAAACATAAAGCGTCGTAATATATCTTGCTGTGACATGGTAATTCCACTGGCGGTTTTGCGCTTTATTATAATCCAGAATTATAGTAGGCTTCGTTGAAACATTATCAGACACCTAATTCAAGCATGATTTTCTCAAGCAAAAAACTGGCTTTACCAGACCCTAAAGAGGCATTGCCGGGACGGGATACGGTTATGGCTATCACAAACAAGCATTACGTGACGGGTAATCCTATTGCACCGCCATTTCCAGACAATATGGAGCTTGCCCTATTCGGATTAGGCTGTTTTTGGGGAGCGGAACGAAAATTTTGGCAAATGCCCACTGTTTTTAGCACAGCGGTTGGTTACAGCGGCGGCTTAACTCCCAATGCGACGTATGAAGAAGTTTGCACTGGGTTGACTGGGCATAATGAAGTTGTCAGGGTAATTTTTGACCCCTCCGTAATTGCCTATAGCGAATTATTGGCATTGTTTTGGGAATGCCACAATCCTACCCAGGGAATGCGGCAAGGCAACGATACAGGCACTCAATACCGTTCCGGCATCTATACCTATAACCAAGCACAATGGGATGAGGCCGTAACTTCCAGAGGGCATTACCAGCAACGTTTAACCGAGTCAGGATTCGGCCTGATAACGACGGAAATAATACCCGCTAAGGCGTTTTATTATGCTGAGGATCACCATCAGCAATACCTTGCCAAAAACCCTCAAGGTTACTGTGGCCTAGGCGGATTAGGCGTATGTTTTGGTTAAGTTCTTTCTAATGGAAAATTTGGGCAAAAAAAAGGCGGTCAAAAAAGCCG
>JABFSV010000318.1 GCA_013140405.1 Methyloglobulus sp.
AACACCGTCGCCAACGCTGCGCCTAAACCAACAAAACCACCCATAAAATAACGGTCGAACCCAGCCAACAAACCCGCACCCAGTCCACCCCAAATACCGCAAGTCAACCCGGCAACCATCACGGTAAGGTCACGGAAAGCAACAATCGCCTGGGATTTTTGTAAACCTGTTGCCGGAACGGGTCGCCAATTCACCACATTGCCATGCTCCAAATCCAAAATCACACCGCTGTGACTACCGATAATCGCCAGCACACCAAAAAAAACCGCCGCTATTAGACGATGCCGCCAGTATTTAGATGCGCCGTGCAATGCCTCCCTAAGCCAAGTCCAACGCATCGCCACGTAAGCCGCCACGGACAGGACGCTCAACCGTTGCAGCAACTCAATAGCGATATTAAAACTATGCAACCAAGTATTCGTATCAAGATAGCCCATTGGTAACACTCGAAAAGGAATTGATAGCCACAGTATATCTTAGTAATTCCGGTAGCTTCCCAGGTTTGGCGGCGGAAAAGCGGGCATTTGGCATGTAAATCTGGGCATTGACGTTATGAACCAGACAAATGCCTGATTTTTGATAATTATAGTTACGCCAATGACTGAAAAACTGACAATCGTCTTCGGTAACAGCTTACCTACAACACTTTCAGGAGATATTTTATGAGAAAACCCCGGCTTGTTTTGCTTTTATGCTTCATATACTTAACCGGCTGCGCCAGCATCATCAGCGGCAAAACTGATATGGTCAAATTTAACTCGAGTCCAATCGGCATCGAATTTGCCATCAAGGATGAGAACGGCAAAGCCGTACACCACGGCAGCACACCCGCAACTGTCAATCTGGAAAGAGGGAATGGCTATTTTGATGGGCAGACTTATGCGGTTGATTTTTCTGCGCCCGGTTATCAAAACAAACCCTATAAGCTCGACACCACTATGAATGGATGGTATTTCGGCAACCTTATATTCGGTGGTGTATTAGGTCTACTGGTCATTGATCCTGCTAGTGGGGCAATGTGGGATCTGCCTGATGAAGTTAATGTCACGTTGCCCAAAGCACTATCCCAACCTTAGGCTATCGGCAAAATTACCCCATTCAACCGCAATCCAAATTGAGGTATTGATATGAACAAGCACGAGTTAGATCTCTATCAACGCATACAAGCGTTTGATTTCGACAAAGTGGATGTCAAAATCACCTTTACCCAGCGCTTGCAGCGGGAACACCGTTGGACGGCAGCGTATGCCAGCAGAGTAGTCGATGAGTATCGCAAATTTCTGTTGCTGGCAATGGTTGCCGGACACAAAATCATCCCTTCCGATCAGGTCGATCAAGCCTGGCATTTGCATTTAACCAATAGCCGTTCCTATTGGGATGAACTTTGCCCAAAAATCCTGGGTAAAAACCTGCATCACGAAGCAAATCCGGGCGGACGTAGTGAACAAATCAACCATCACCAGGGTTATCAACAAACCTTGGCGAGCTATGAATTGATTTTCGGACAAACGCCGCCAGAGGATATTTGGCCATCGGTAGAGCTAAGGTTTGGTCGGGATGCTCACTTTGTCAGAGTTAATAGTCGCCAATATTGGCTGATTCCAAAACTGAAAGTTAACTGGAAGCGATATGTCCTGCCAATTAGCTTTATTACATTGCCATTTCTTTTGGTTGGATGTGAGGGGCTGCTACCGTCCTTTGATGGGGAAAGCTTTCTGAGTTTATATATGTTCTTATGGTTAACAGTCAGCTATATTTCTAAAGTTTTACGCAATAAAAAATGCTTCCCGGAATATACCGGACTGTCCCCCGAAGAGTTAGCGTACCTGGCGGGTGGCGCGAAACGGGTTATAGAGGTAGGGCTTGCTAAGTTAATCGAGCAAGGCAAGATAAAACTGAACGATGATAAACAGTCTTTCAGGCTTATGAACGTGCCGCTCGACAACCTTTCTGAATTAGAAAAAAGGATTATCTGGGAAATACAAGTCACCGAGAATAATGGAGCAACAACCGCACCCCTGAACTGGGAACATTGCTTTGACATTACTTCTATTACTAATAGCATCAAACAGAAAGGCCTAGCAAAAATCCGTCCTACTCACCCTGCTTATGTCAAACCTGCAATTACCTATTTATTTGCGCCGCTGATAATTTTGGGGATGGCACGACTTATCCACGGAGTTTTGTTAGATAAACCCATCGGTTTTTTGATCATTTTGCTGATATTGACAGCCTTATCTTTAATCTGGTTTTTGAAATTAAAGGCACACCCTGAATATGAGTTAAGTCCTGTTATAAATCAACTACTCAAAGAACGAAAATCATTCATGGAAAAGCAACTTAATTGCTTAAAAAAATCACGTAGATTACTAACAGGTGAAAATTTGTATCAAGCCGTTGCGGTGTTGGGTACCCCTATCCTACAAAATGCCATCATGCCTGATATACAGCACGCTTATAACTACCAGGCAAAACAACTACACCAAGCAACACACCAACAAAACAATACCCCAAGCAAATCATCGAGTGGTCCGAGCAGCTATGGTGACAGTGATTATGGCAGCGACAGCAGTAGTAGTCATGACAGTGGCTGTGGTGGTTGCGGAGGGTGTATGGGTGATTAATTGTTACATCGCACGACAACAAAAATAGTTTTACAAAAGGCCATGGAGTCGAATCGATAGGCCGGGTTAACCGTTAGCATGTCTGGTTAATGCCCAAGTGGCTGACTATTAAATCGTTTAAATGAGGGAGATTTCTATGGAACGTGTAACGATTTTGTTCATTTTACTGTTGCTAGTGAGTGGCGCATTAGCTGTTCCGTTAGCTGTTCTGTGGCAGACAAAAACTTACAATGTGCGAGAAACGGGGGTAAAGCCTCAAGGCAGTTCTGCTATCAGCGTTAACGTCAACACTGAAACAACGCCTTTAAATCAAACCTTTAAACAAGCTAATTCTCAACCAAAACCGAAGTCATCAGTATCATTTATTATATTTTTATTGGCATTATCGATCATAGTCGTTGATGTAGTAAGAGAGAAAGTAGCAGCAATCAAACAATTGTCCATTTTAGAAACTTGTACCTTTTACCTAGTTTGCTCTGTATCCGTTGGTGTGGCCTGGACGATTGGTGGAATATTGACAGTGTCCAAAACACCATTGGCCGTTTTGCCGCCATTGGTATTTATCACAGTGAGTATCTGTGTAGCGTTTGTGCTAGAAATAGAAGACTTGCGTTTGGTATTTTCAGACTTGCTTATTCGGGTTCCTTTCTCTTTATTTATTATAGGTTGTTTAGCTCTACTTCCACTTGTGCTCATTATGTTTATTGATGATGTATTTTTGGATTTGGGTATAAGGTTGAGCATCCAAAAATTTATGTGGGGCGAGATTATGGGGAATGCTGTTATGTGGTGTTGGGGTATGTTATTTCTAGGTCTATTTTTACAGCGTGAAGAAAATGTACAACCTCCTGGAAACCGTCAATATTCCAATAATAGCAATAGCATTGGTAGTTTGTATGATTGGGCTAGCGATCATGATAGTAGTGGTGATAGTAACAGTTGTGATGGTGGTTGCGCTGGAGGATGCAGTGGAGATTAGGAAATAGAGCATAACAGATAAGAGAACGCGAACTTTACAACCATTACCCTGTTTATTATCCAATGCGGAACATCGTAAATACTTATAAATGGTGGAAAAAAAACCTGCCCACCCTAACCAAACTGGAATAAACATGCCACCGATTGTCAATAGTAAATTGAAAATAACACCATGTCCTGCTGTAGTGGAGGTGCATCGATGATTTCACAGTTCGCCTCATTGGCTTTTACAGTAGCGAATGTTTGGAAAACCGGAGAATTAATTACCGTCCTCACTGGCGCTGGTGTTTCTGCAGAAAGCGGCATACCGACATTTCGGGGGGAGGAGGGTTACTGGACCGTAGGGTCAAGAAATTACCAGCCAAGCGAAATCGCCACCCAGGCAATGTTTCAGCGAAACCCGAAAGAGGTTTGGAAATGGTTCCTTTATCGGCGCGGAATCTGCGAGGATGCCCTTCCCAATCCTGGACACTTGGCCATCGTAAAAATGGAAAAGCTGCTTGGCAGTCGATTTCGGCTTGTCACGCAGAATGTCGATGGCCTGCATCTTCGTGCCGGCAGTAACATCGACAGAACGTATCAAGTGCACGGCAACCTGAACTAC
>JABFSV010000383.1 GCA_013140405.1 Methyloglobulus sp.
GACCCTAACGGAGCTGTCGGCATTATTTTTACTGACGGTGCCGTACTGACCCTCGGCCCTAGCGGCAAATTAATTGTCGAGAATTTCCTGTTCAAGCCCGATGAACAAAAGGTTTCCTTCTTATCGCGGGTAGTGAAAGGCTCGGTTGCATTTATGTCGGGCGCTATCGGCAGAATTTCCCCAGGGTCTGTACAATTTAAAACTCCAACGGCAACGCTGGGATTGCGTGGAACAAAAATCTTGATTGAAGTGGAATAACAGCATTTTAATCCAACCCGATTTGTGGAGCCTCTTATGATTATCAGGATACTATTTTCAGTTTTAGCCGCCAGTTTGTTGGCAGCATGTTGTTCTTCAGGCACGACCGTAGTCTTAATCCCCGATGCAGGTGGCAAAGTCGGACAGGTAGAAGTTACAACGAAAGCCGGCTCAACGGTATTGAGCAAAGCCAACGAAAGTACCGAAGCAGAAAAAGCTGATCAAGCGCCTAGCCAGGCCGTCCAGTTAAGCGGTGAAAAAGTCAACGACATGTTCGCTGCAACTTTGGCTAAAGAACCAATGGCACCGGAGCACTTCCGTTTTTATTTTGCAACAGGCAGAGCTGATTTACTCGTTGAAGCCAATGCCGAACTTGCCAAAGCCAAGACCGCAATCGACGTACGTAAATCCTGCGACCTGAGCGTTATCGGTCATAGTGACCGTGTTGGTGACAACAGCACCAATAAAGGCATTTCTTTGCAACGTGCAGACAGTGTTGCCAAAGCACTAACAACCCTCGGCGTAGCCGGCAATTGCATGGATATTCGCTATTACGGTGAAAATGATCCGGCAATCCCTACCGCCGATAATGTCGATGAACCCCGTAACCGCCGTGTAGAAGTGGAAATCCGGTAACTGCTTTGCAAGAACTACCTGCCGCTAAACTAGGAGACGCGATACCTCAGCGCTCGCCCACAAAGGAACGGGCGCAAACCATCATCGCAGGTATCACGCTAACCCTATTACTATTGGCATTAGCAATAACCAACCCTGCTGCTGTCGAGCGGCTGAATAATGCCGTTTCTGACATCCAAATCGGCCTGTTGCCCAAAACAACATTATCGCCCCTACCTGTCATCGTTGAAGTGGACGAACTTAGCCTTGCCACTTATGGCCAATGGCCCTGGCCCCGCTATCAAGTGGCCCGTTTGCTGACCGCCATAAAACAATCCGGCGCTGCTGCGGTTGGCATTGATGCCGTCTTTGTAGAGAAAGACAGGACATCACCTGTAGAAATCCAGCGCATGATTGAACAGGACTTACAGCAAAGACTGCCATTGACCACGATCAAAGAATCGCTTTGGGATTACGACACGATACTGGGACAAACATTAAAAACTGGGCCGTTTGTACTGAGTTATTTTTTCACCTTCGATAATGTCAACGCCAATCCCTGCCAGCCTAAATCAGCCGGCAGCGCATGGCTTTCTGCCAATGGTGAAAAAAATCCGACTCATTTGAATCATGCCGTCAATGTTACTTGTAACATACCGCCGATCCAGGGGGGTGCTAACACAAGCGGCTTTATCAATACTGCGCCCGACGGCGATGGAATCTACCGCAAAACGCCATTAGTAATTGAATACAAAGGCCGTTTTTATCCCAGCTTAGCCTTACAGGCTTTTTTGACTGCTAACTCACTCGACCATTTTTTACTTTCAGAAAGCGAAACGGGTTTAACTTTACAGCTAGGAAAAAATGCTGTTCCCCTCGATAAGGGCGGGAATTTTCTGATTAAATTTCCGGCGCATGGACAAAGTTTCAAAAAAATTTCAGCCTACGACCTGCTTTCTGGAAAATTAGCGGCGAATTCGTTGCAAGGCAAAACTATTTTTGTCGGCGTTTCAGCCACCGGATTACATGAATTTCGACCGACACCTTACAACCCCCAACTACTGGGCGTAGAATTCCATGCCGCCATCGTCGATAACTTGGCTCGACAAGATTTCCTGCACCGCCCAGACAACGCTTTGCTGCTAGAGCTGGCAACTGCCTCAGCATTAGCCTTTGCATTGTTCGCAGGATTAGCCAATGCCGGTCTCACTGCAAGTATTGTGATACCTTGTTTGCTGATTGTTGCGTTATTCGTTTCGTCACAACTTCTTTTGGCTGAGACCGGTATTGTCATTTCGCCAGCCCTGCCCATCATGATGACGTTGCTGGTTTTTTTGATTTTGGCCTTGATGAAGTACACAAGAGAATATATCCGCGCCAAAGAGATGGCTTTGCAGGTAGCCCGAACCCAGGAAGGCATCATAGGCAGTTTCTGCTCCATGTCCGAATACCGTGATCCAGAAACTGGCGCACATATTTTACGCACTCAAGAATATATCAAAGCCTTAGCGAAACATTTGCAGCATCACCCTAAATTCAAGGGGATACTGACTAACGAAGTCATTGAATTATTGTTTAAGGCAGCCCCGCTCCACGACATCGGCAAGATCGGCATCCGAGACCATATCCTACTAAAGAACGACCGTCTCACCGAGATCGAGTTTGAAATCATGCAATCCCATCCGCAAATAGGCGCAGATATTATTAAATCGGTAGCAACTCAAATCGGTTGGAACCCCTTTATGCAGATTGCCCACCAAATTAGCTTATACCATCAAGAAAAATGGGATGGCAGCGGCTATCCACAAGGCTTGGCTGGCGAAGCCATCCCCTTCCCCGCGCGGTTTATGGCACTGGCCGATGTTTATGATGCCTTAATCAGCAAACGTGTGTACAAACCTGCATTCTCCCATGACAAAGCAGTCTCAATAATTCGGGAAGGCAAAGACAAACACTTTGATCCTCTAATCGTTGAAGCCTTTGAAACCATACACGAACAATTCCGCGACATTGCCCTGCGCTTTTCAGATAATGACGAACAGCGCGAAGCCTTATTGGCACATGAAGGGCAATCTACCGAGAATAAAAACCAAAAAGACTGATCTAATCGTGAATCGACAACGCCATTA
The DNA here is from genome assembly GCA_013140405.1 of Methyloglobulus sp. Taxonomy (GTDB): domain Bacteria; phylum Pseudomonadota; class Gammaproteobacteria; order Methylococcales; family Methylomonadaceae; genus Methyloglobulus. The sequence continues at coordinate 3,003 of JABFSV010000383.1, forward strand.
AATGATGGATTCCTAATTAAACGGAATTCAAAGCCTGGTTTTTTGTATAATCGGGCTACTTCCAGCCATTATCAATCCATGCACACACCTTTTAAAACCGTAGGCATTTTAGGTAAGCCAAGTGATCCTAGTATTGCCGCAACGCTGTCAGTGCTTTACGGGTATTTAAAGCAGCATTACAGCGTCATTGTTGCCAGAGATAGTGTTGATTCCATTAATGACCCATCAGTCACTTCCTGCGCCCCTGAACAACTGGGCCAGCGTTGTGACCTTGTTATCGCGGTGGGTGGTGACGGCACGTTTCTGTCTGCTGTGCGGGTGACTGCGGATTATGATGTGCCTGTAATCGGCATCAACCTGGGGCGGCTGGGCTTTTTGGTGGACATCTCACCGAGCGAACTTCCCGACAAACTGCATCGCATGTTGCAAGGCCATTATGTCGAAGAAAAACGTAGCCTTTTACAAGCCAAGGTTATTCGCGATAAGCAGATTATTCATGAAGAAACTGCCGTAAACGAAGTGGCTATCCATCGTTGGGTTACACCCAGCATGATTGAAATCGTCACCAAAATTAATAATATCTTTTTAAATACCCAGCGCTCCGATGGCCTTATCGTGTCCACGCCTACGGGATCGACGGCTTATTCTTTGTCAGCCGGAGGGCCGATCTTGCATCCTTCGCTGAATGCCTTGGTACTCGTGCCACTTAACCCGCACACCTTATCAAACCGCCCCATCGTTATTGATGATTCGGCTGAAATCGAAATCAGTTTTTGCCAAACCAAACAAATCAACGCCTTGGTCACTTGCGATCACATCGAAATCCCAGACGTATTGATTAGTGATAAAATCCTGATTAACAAATACCCTAAACCCATTCGCATCTTGCACCCAGAAGGCCATGATTTTTTCCAGATCCTCAGGACTAAACTGAACTGGAGTGGCGGCAACCCCACACATTGAGATGTTAGTAAACCTTACCATTATTGACCTGGCGGTTGTCAAATCGCTAGATTTAGACCTTGCTAAAGGAATGTCTGCGCTGACCGGAGAAACCGGAGCCGGTAAATCCATTTTGCTCACTGCATTAGGCTTGGCCTTGGGAGACCGGGCAGATTCAGGCTATGTGCGCCCCGATTGCAAGCGGGCGGAAATCAATCTGGAATTTGATTTGACCGATGTTCCACTGGCACAGCAATGG
>JABFSV010000032.1 GCA_013140405.1 Methyloglobulus sp.
CGGAACATACCCATAATTATGTGCGTCGCGGAGGAAAACACAACCGACAAAAGCAGGTTGCGCTCATTGTCGATTTCCTTGAGTACACGGATTCTCACGAGAAAATCACTTCGTTGCACCGGCTGGGTGCCCGTCATGTGGTGAATTTTTGGAAAGCGCATCGAAACCTGTCCGAGAAAACGGCCTACGACTATTGGTTGGGCTTATGCAAGCTATGGGGATGGTTAGAAAAGCCAGGCAAGCCGCCCAAACCGCATAAGCAATTCGAAGCCCAGGAAAAACCACGGCAGCAACAACTAATTTTCCCGGATATCGCTACGGCACTCCGTTCTGCCAGGGAATCCCAAAGCCTTACCGTCCTGAAACTTGCAAACATGGTCGGCTGTGAAGCGGCATTAATAGAAAGCCTCGAGGCAGGCAAATCCGATTCGCTGTTTCTTGAAACTCAAGGCCTCTTAAGGACTTTGAATATTAAATTCTACGTTGGACAACAACAATAAGATAAAACCCCTGTCGTTTATTTTCCTATTTGGAATTACAGACAGACTGTCGTTTTTGAAAGCGGATTATAGGGAGCGGTAAGACGACAAATTGACACGGGTTGGCTACAATCACAGGCTTGGAATGCCCTGCCCGGTGGATAGCTTGACATGATTAGAGCTGTCCTAATGGCCGAACCATCAGAATGTGTTTCTCAGCAAGATGGTCAGTGGCGATTACTGGCGACCCTATTCCTGGAAGGTAGAGAAGCCATACTCGAAATGGCATCCACGGACGGCTTGGTTAGTATTATAGACACAACCCGTGAGGCTACGACCCGATTTGCTGCAGGGTCATCAAAAAACGTCACAGTCACAGTATTAGTATGGGAGGTGTTTAAGGTAGTATCCCTGTTAGAAGTAGGTCTTTCTGGAAAGCTAGTTGCAATCATTTTAGGTGTAACTATAACAACGGCAGTTAGCGTTAAGCTCGACGATGAAACCAGTGTCCATCTGAAAGGCACTAAAGCGTTCTTTGTATTGGGTCATGCACGAAGCGATAAGTGTGTATTTAGAGAAAGAAGAGGCTGAAAAGCGCGATCAGGAAACCGGTAATGCCTCAGAATATCAGCAAGGGTTAAGTGTCGGCAATGATGACATGGCTGCTTGGCTAGACAGCTGGTGAATTGATATGACAAGATTTGGCTATTCATTCTGTTCGGACAACACAGCTATAATATACGGTATCGACTTGATGCGCTGCGATTATCATATCTGAAGATATAGCTTTGGTTGGAGGGCAGATGATACCTATTAAACGGAAGATAGTTGATGTCCATTGCTGGATTGGCGACAGGCGGATACCAGTCCAACGTGGAAGGTTGCGGCTTTTTTTGCCGATTCCTATCAATCCCGACAACCTTCAATCAATGCACGGTCGCGTTCGAGTTCGGCTTGTAGCTCTGCTTCACTGGGAAGGATTAAACGATATTTGCTGGCAAAAAGCTGTGGGCTATCTGCCAACAGGGAATACTTGGCAACAGCATTGTTCCGCTCGGAGCATAGTATCAATCCCAATGTAGGGTTATCGCCATCACCACGATACAGCTCATCAAAGACGCGCACATGCATATCCATTTGCCCGACATATTGATGGTTAAGCTTACCCACCTTAAGATCAATGAGCACAAAACACTTCAGCAGATAGTTGTAGAACACAATGCCAACAAAACAATCTTCCTCTTCCACCCGTAGATGCTTTTGCCGTGCGACAAAGGCAAAGCCTTTGCCAAGCTCCATCAAGAAGTGTTGAAGCTGATTAAGCAGCCCTTGTTCCAGTTCTTTTTCATACAGATCGGGTTGCGAGCCAGCTCCAAGAAATTCCAGCACATAGGGATCGCGGATAAAGTCGCGAGGGTCAGAGGGGGCTTGCTCCGCAATACGGACAGCGGCTTCTGTGCGTACCGCTTCTTTATCTTGGCTAGAAAGTAACCGTTCGTAAAATAGGGTGCTTATCTGGCGGTCGAGGGCACGGGAACTCCAGCCTTGTTCTATGGCTTCTTTGGCATACCACTCACGAGCGATGGTGTTTTTCAACACGTAACAGTTGGCGGTGATGTGTCCACGTCAATTCGGTACGCACTGCGTTCCGAATTGGGTAAGCCTGATAAAAACTACGCATATTTCGTAAATTGCGTACATCAAAGCCTTTACCAAATTCTTCACTCAAACGTCCCGACAAAGCTTCCAACGTTTTTTTCCATATTCTGCACAGGTTGAGCCACCTTGCTCATGCTCAACAATGAGCCGTCCAATCTGCCAGTAAGTTTGCACCATTGTATCGTTGACAGCTTGGCGAACATTGCTGCGTGCGGAAAGCACTATATTACGAATACTGACGTATAGCCCTGTATCTGACGGTGATACGGGTGGTGTTATCTGGTTCATGTCGAAAGTCCTTCAGTCATTTTCGAAATTCAAACTATCCGATAAAATTTTTGTGCCCGCTTCATTTACAGAGAAGCGCCTCGCACGCCCATCACCGTCCCTCTTCAATCAGGACACGGTCTGCTTGCTGTAGAGCTTTGAACCATAAGAACTCCTCGCTGACTGCGTTTATGTAGGAACTGTGGCATTGGATGCCAAAATAACCAAGGCGGAGGAGTTGGATTTGCGTCAGCCCACAAGCCAATCATGTTTTTCTTTGCGGAAGCCTCAATTTATAACAGAGACAGGCCACGGGAATATTTTCAAAACCCTCACTCCATGGGGAAGAGGAATTTTTTGTATTCTATTCCTTAACTAGTAAAATCAGCGCATCGCCTTCCATGGACACAACGCCCTGCCCTCCAGCCATCCCGCTGATAGGACGTAACCCACATAGATAATAACCAATATCCGTAGCCATTTTCTCATGCGGCTACCCCTAGCTCAATTTGCTGGACGATATTGATCGGGGTCATGCTCCCTTTCCGAATATCCACATAAGCCCCTTGGTGGTTTAAGCCGCCATGCCGCAGCAGTGACCAAACCAACTGCATCACAATATTGGCAACCGTCCGGTTGATCGGCAAGTCCTGATGCGCTAACGCTTCTTCCATGCTGCATGAGGGTGCATTGTCTTCCTGCATCCCATCCAGTCCTGGATAGAAATCAAATACGTTCGGCAATTCAACCTGGCTTTTCAACAACTGTCCAAGCCGCCCAAGAATGACCTGCCCTGTATGGGAGCCATTGCCGGTATCCAGCCAAAGCACCCTTGATCTCAGGCAGTTTTGGCTTTTAGCTAGGTCAGCCCGAAATTGTGCCACGTCCACGCAGGTAATGATCAGGTCACAATAGCTTCCAAGACTTTCGTCAACGTCGAACATGGACGGTATCGCCACCCAATCCAGCCCGAACAGGTAATTGATACGTTGGACAGAAACTACCGCCTTGTTGTGACCTAAATCTGCTGGATAAAACGCTTGCCTTCCGATATTGGGGCGTTCTACCACATCGCCATCCCAGGCAGTCACTTTTAGCCCTGGATGCCCAAGTTCGCGTATCGCATAATCGATACGGGCAAGGCTGACTAGGACTTCTGAACCAGTACCGCCTACTCCAATCACCTGGATATTCACGGGATGGTCAAACCAATGGGACGGGGTGCAGAATTTGAATGGTTTGGGTTGTGGTTCCATAGCTTTCCCTATTGAGTATCTTCGTTATTAATACCTTATAACAGGTGCTTTAATACGCAATAGGGGAAATGGATCATGAGAAAATTATTAAAATTTCATGCTTTTTTACAGTTACGCGCATCATGGTCAAACCAGCTTTAGCCTTGATCTTCAAAAAACATCGCCAAATCAGGACACGGCAAAAACTGCCCATTGACCACCATCCTAGTTACCGTGCTTGGCTTAAGTGATGCACAATGCCCTAGCACAGCGGCAACATAAAACCCGCCCAAGTCCGATTCATTGTCCGTCGCGGAAAAAAAGGCTACGCCATTGCCATGTGAGTGCAAATCCATGACCAGGATCAAGCCATCAGGCGGGGACGACAGGTAACTGACTCGTCCAGGCGTTGCCACCACAACATCAGGCTCAAACAATTGGTATTCGCTGAGTTTTCCGTTCCAGACCACCATGCCAGCCCATTCATTGGGTACGGCTGCGGCAGCTTTCTTAAGCACATCCCCAAGAATTCGCCCTGGTATTTTCCCGTTGCGAAGTTG
>JABFSV010000184.1 GCA_013140405.1 Methyloglobulus sp.
GAACATATCCTTGACGATCACCAAGACGAACTGCTGCGTTTTATCGTCCGCAAGGTCAACTGCCCTGACACCGCGCAGGACATCTTTCAGGACACCTATATCCGCTACACCAATTATCCGGAAAAAAACCAGATTGAAAACCACCGTGCATTTATTTTCCGCATCGCTGCCAATCTCGTTGCCGATTACGAACGGCGTAACCGTGTGCGTGAACGGTTTATCGGCGTTGAGGAAGTCGAAATTGACACATTCCCCCAGGCGGATAGTTTCCAACCGGAACAATTGCTGTCCACCCAGGAACGCCTGGAATTAATGGCGAACACCGTCGAAGGGTTGCCGCCCCGTTGCCGGGAAGTATTTATCCTGCGCCGGGTCGAAGGCTTAAGCCATGCCCAAATTTCCAAACAGCTCGATATTTCCCCGCGTATGGTCGAAAAGCACCTGCACAAGGCATTGATGGCGTTACAAACGGTGTTGGATGAGCATGAATAAAAAAATAATCCAACAGGCAGGTTCCTATTTCAGCTTCCCATGCGTCTTAAGGGTATGGCCAGAAACAATGTGGGGTCAAATCAAGCCATGAACACTAGCGAAGCACCAGGCAACATCAAAACGCAAGCCAGCGCGTGGTGGGTACGCGTGGACAGTGGCACGATGTCTGCCGACGAACTGGCCAAGTTTGAGGCATGGCTTAACGCCAGCGAAGCGCACCAAGAAGCCTTCGACCAAGTTAACCTGATCTGGCAGGAACTCGACGGCATCAAGGATAGGCTTGCCGCCGTCATGCCCCCGCCAGCCAGGAAGAAACCTGTATTTAACCCTTGGCAATGGGGTATGGCTTCACTAGCAGCCATTTACCTCCTATTGGTAACCGCCCAGCCAATCAACATTTGGCTGCGTGCCGACGAAAGCACTGGTATTGCCGAAATGCGGACTGTCCAGCTTGTCGACGGTTCGACCGCGCAACTCAACAGCGAAACCGCGCTCTCTATCAATATCACCAATACAGGCAGGGAACTGACCTTGCTCAAAGGCGAAGCCCAGTTCAATGTATCACCCGACCCCATGAGGCCATTTAAGGTACACGCAGGCAATGGCGTTATCACCGCCTTGGGTACGGCTTTCAATATTCACCACAGCAAGGCCAGCACCGAAGTGACAGTGACCGAACACAGCGTCTTAGTCCAGATAGACCCAGATGCGGAAAACCCAATAGCGCCCATCACCCTGGCCAACGGCCAGCAAGTGGCCTATAACCCAGACACCGGCCTGGGCGCAATAACCAACGCCGATACCCAATTAACCACCGCCTGGCAGCGGGGCAAGCTGGTTTTCCAAGGCAAACCCTTGGGCGAAGTGATAGTCGAGTTAAACCACTACCACCGTGGCTACTTCCTCATTGCCGACCCGACAATCGCCAACCGCAGGGTCAACGGCGTGTTCAGCACCGACAAGCCCATTGCGGCATTGGACACCATAGAAAAATCCCTCAATCTGAGTTCCAATCGGCTCTCGCATTACCTAGTGTTGCTGCATCGATAATCTTGGGTAGGGTGGGCAGGTTTTTTCTGCCCACGCGAAACTTGTGGCAATGCAAACTACTGACTGCATCGTTAGGGCGCAGGTTTAAATGGCTTCACGGTAGGCCATACCAAGCGCCTTTGCCGATACCGTGCCTGACAAGGTGGCGCTGCTCCACCAACCGGCGAAAATGCTCCTTCAGCGTATTGCGGCTGGCTCCAGTGATGCGGATCATATCACCGATTGTCACGCGGCCATGGTTGCGTACCTGGTCGATAATCTGCACGGCTAGTTCAGGCATGGCGGCAATAACCAGTTTCTCACGTTCCACCTTAGTCGCAAGGCTGCGCTTTTGCTGCTGCAAGGCGCGAAGAAAGAAGTTGAGCCAGGGTTGCCAATTTGGTTTCCCGGTGCGGATCGTGCCTTGCGTCTGTCGTAATGCGAAATAATAGCCTTCTTTGCTGTGTTCGATGACACTCTCAAGTGAGCTATAGGGGACATAGGCATAACCGCTCTGCAACAATAGCAGTGTCGTCAATATCCGGCTCAAGCGGCCATTGCCGTCCTGGAAGGGGTGGATTTCCAGGAACACCACGACAAACACGCTGATGGTCAGCAAGGGGTGTGTCCGGCCAGTCTCACGGGTTTCATCCAGCCAAGCAACCAGTTCAGCCATCAGGAAAGGCGTGTCAAAGGGCGTGGCGGTCTCGAACACAACCCCTATTTGTTTGCCATCGGCATCGAAGGCCGCCACACTGTTCGATGAGGTCTTATAACTGCCGCGATGCCATCCGTCCTTGTCGCTGTGGCGCAGAAGGTCACGGTGCAACTGCCGGATATGGTTCTCGGTGATGTTGATGTCCTGGCTAGCCCGGAAGATGGTTTCCATGACCTCGGCATAACCCGCAACTTCCTGTTCATCGCGGGTGGCGAAGGCTGTGATTTCAAGGTTGGCAAGCAAGCGTTCAATATCGCGGTCTGACAGCTTGCTGCCCTCGATACGGGTTGAAGAACCAATGCTTTCGATGGTTGCCACACGGCGTAAGGCACTAAGACGCTCAGGTGCCAAGCTGCCAAGGGCACGCCAAGCGCCCTTGAATTCATCGATTTCAGCGATCAAAGCCAGCAGTTCGGGCGTGATTTGAATAGTGTCTGTATTAAGCATAAGGCATCCTCCATCACCATATAGTCACCCAAATACACCCATAAGTCCAGCCCTATTGACACCCATAAACAACCATATAAGCAAGATACGTCAATCAATCGGATTGATTTAACCTAAAAAACATCCCTGACAAAAATATTTTTCATCCCCAAGGTTCGGGTTTTCGCAAGTCGTGCGTCTTAAAGGGATGTAGGCCGAAAAATTTCGGCCAAAATTTACCGAAACGGGGAACAGCCAATGACAGGAACGACCAACGCCTTGCCGCCCAGAACCACGCTTAGCCACCGGCTGTTAATGCTTATGTTTCTGATAAGCCTATTAGCGTTCAACACACGAGCTTATGCGGAGCCAACAACTAGGCAATACAACATCCCGGCGGGTTCGCTGGCCCATGCGCTCAACAACCTGGCTGAACACAGCGATTTACAGGTGATCTACGACACTGGTCTTACGCAGGGTTTGTCTACCATAGGACTCAAAGGCAACTACAGCGCCGCTGCCGCCTTGCAGAAACTGCTGTCCGGCACGGGTTTGGCGTATACCTTAAGCGATGGCGAAGTCACCATCCGGGCGGCGGACAAAACCCAAAAACCGTTCGTGCCAGTGGCAAATCCTAGCCCCAACAGTCCAGAACCAATGTCAGAATCCACCCTCCCCAAAGTCACCGTGGAAGCCGACTCGGCTTACGACACAGAATACTACGCAGACCCTTACAACAAGGATTACGTCCTGCCCAACGCCACGGTCGGCACCAAGACCGATACGCCGATCATGGAAACGCCGCTGAACGTGCAGGTGATTTCCAAGCAGGTATTAAAAGACCAGCAAGTTATCAGGTTGGCGGATTCGCTGAAAAATATCAGTGGCGTAGTCACAACAACAAACAGCGGAAGTATTGGGGTTTTGGGCGGTACACGGCAACCTATTTTTTTGCGGGGCTTTGAGTCACAAACTTTCATGCGGAACGGTTTTAGGCTGCAACAAGGCTCTGCCAGCCGGGAACTGGCCAATGTGGAAGCGGTTGAAGTGCTAAAAGGCCCGGCAGCCATCTTGTATGGCCTAGTTGAACCCGGCGGCATGGTGAATATTGTCACCAAACAGCCGTTAGCGACACCATATTACGGCTTTACCCAGCAGTTTGGCTCTTTCGATCTGTACCGTACTACCTTCGATGCCAGCGGTCCGTTGACCCAAAACAAAGACTTGCTGTACCGTGCCAACTTGTCTTATGAGAACAACGCCACTTTTCGGGAGTTTACTGGCAGGGAAGATGTGTTCTTCGCCCCGGTGCTACGATGGAACATCAGCCCTCAGACCCAGATAACCTTCGAGATGGAGTATAACCATCTCCATCAGGGCCTGGACGGTCAATTTGTCCCTGTTATCCCAGGCGTTAAGGTGCCGATTAGCCGCAACTACGGTGGCTATTCTCCCAGCACCACCGAAACCATTTTCGGCGGTTTTAACTGGTCACATCAGTTTGATGACGATTGGGTGCTCAAGCACCGTTT
>JABFSV010000272.1 GCA_013140405.1 Methyloglobulus sp.
CCTGTTTGAAGCGCTGCATTCTTGATAACCGCGTCAGTACGCTGGTCATTATACCTACACCCATCACGGCAGGTAAAGTACCCAAACCGAAGGATAACATGGTCAGGGCGCTTTTGCTGACATCGCCCGTGGTCAATGCGAGCGCCAAGGCGGTATATACCAAGCCGCATGGCAACCATCCCCACACCATGCCAAATAAAAAGGCTTGGGTACGATCCTTGACGGGGATGAGTTTGCGGCCGAAAGGTTCTATCATTTTCCACAAATGGACTCCCGCTTTCTCAATGTACGCAAAACGGGGCAACCAGCCAGCAATGTAAAACCCAGCACCGGCCATAATGACTGCCGACAATATTTGCAACACGCGATAGCCATTGATTTCGGAAACAGGGGCCGGAATGAAAGATTCAACGATCCCGGCTATAGCGCCTGCAAGCGTATAACTGGTAATCCTGCCCATGTTATAGTTGAAGACGAATGGCAACAGCAAACGTTTGCTATTACGTATTTCTGGGCTCAAGCTCAAGGTAAGCGTGCCGATGATTGAGCCACACATGCCCACACAGTGCAAACTGGTGGCAAGGCCCATTGCGAAGGCGACCAGATATGATGTGGTAAAAGCGGGGTCAAAGGTCATTGTTGGGTTGCTTCGAGCAAATAATAATATCGTTCGTTTAGGTCAGGGTAAAAATAGAGCTTTCATAAATTACTCAACACGCAATGAGGTATTGTGCAAAACAAGATTAGCACTATATTACCGGAAGTTGATGGATTATGAATGGTAAAATCAACAGGGATAACGTAAAACTTGGATTATGAACTCAACATTGATACAGATGGCCTTGCTTATGACTGGGGGCGTTGCTTGGCGAATTATTGAGCCGGCTGGGCTTGGCGCAGAGCAAACACGCAAAGTACTGACTACCGTGGTCTATTACTTCTTCCTGCCAGCAATGGTTTTGGAGGTTTTATGGACGGCGGATATTGGTTTGCATTCCCTCCAATACACAGTGTTAGCGGTTGTCACCATTTTGTTTGCCATGTTGTGCTTTTGGATGATTGGGCTGGTATTCAAGTTTGAACACCGATGTCTGGGTGCGATGATGTTGGCGGCGGCTTTTCCTAATGTCACTTATCTTGGCTTGCCGGTTTTAGAGCAAACCTTTGGCAGTTGGGCGCGGTCTGTCGTTATTCAGATTGATCTTTTTGCAACATCACCTTTGTTATTTACGCTCGGCATCGCCGTGGTTCGGCATTATGGCAAGGACACGGCCGAGGTTCGTCAGCCATTATGGTCATTCCTGAATGTGCCGCCATTTTGGGCGGCGGGCCTTGCGGTGTTATTAAACCTGAATGGTTTAGTTGCACCAATTTGGCTCACTGGAACATTAAAACTATTGTCTGGTGCTGTTGTTCCATTAATGTTGTTTTCTTTAGGGCTGGCGCTAAGCTGGCAAGCCGTCAAGGTGCGGAACATCCCTTATATCATTCCTGTTGTCACCATAAAAATGATCTTGATGCCGTTATTCGCGCTATTTTTGGTAGATCATCTGAGTATTGATAATCACTATAAGGCCGCCGCAGTGCTTGATCTGGCGATGCCCAGCATGGTGTTGGGTATCGTGCTATGCGACCGCTATCAACTGGACAGTTCACTTTACGCAATGGCTGTTACTATGACCACTGCGTTGAGTTTGCTTGCCTTGCCATTCTGGTATCAAGTGCTGATGGCGAGGTTTTAGTGAGGAATCCAACTTTTGAAGTATTTTCCCAAGGTGAAGAAATCGTCACCGGACAAGTCGTTGACACCAATGCCGCGTGGTTGTCGCAACAAGCCGTGGCAATGGGTTTTACCGTTACTCGCCATACCGCCGTAGGCGATAAGCTGGAGGATTTGGTGCAAGTCTTGTTGGACATTTCAGCCCGTGCCGACTGCTGCATTTGCACTGGCGGATTAGGCCCTACCAGCGACGACCTGACGGCTGAAGCGGTTGCTAAAGCGTTTGGACTTCCTTTGGTGTTCGACGAGATAGCATTCCGCCAGATTGAGCAGTTTTTTCGTAATAGAAACAGGCAAATGCCGGCATGTAACCGCAAACAAGCCATGCTACCTCAAGGTTCGATACGGCTAGCTAACTGTAAGGGCACAGCGCCAGGGTTTGCATTGGAACAGGGGCGGTGCTGGTTTGCTTTTGTGCCGGGTGTGCCTTCAGAAATGCGGCATTTGTTTCATGAGCATATCCAAACCATGTTGGCAGACCGATTTGTCTTGCAACCCAGTCAATTAATTACCATTAAAACCATTGGCATAGGTGAATCAGATCTTCAGGAGCGTATCAGTAAGATTGTAATTCCACCCCAAGTCCAACTGGGTTTTCGTGCTGAACTTGGTGAAGTACAAACCAAGCTATTATTTCCTGGCGACTATCCACAACTGCAACTCGAAAACCTGGCTCATCAAGTTGCTTCGGCCATAGGTGATGCCGTATTTGCAATTGACGGTTTCGGGCATCAGTCGAGTGACTTGGTTTCTGTGGTCGATCATTTGATGGCTGAAAAAGGCCATGCACTTGCCGTTGTGGAGACAATCAGCCAAGGCTTATTAGCAGCAAAAATGATTGGGATGCCCTGGTTACTCAGTGCCGTCTACGAGCAATCAATAGCGACATTAACGCAGCGGTTATCCGTTAAAAATCATCCTGATGACCTAATTACAACCGCTAAAGCGCTTGCTGGTGCGGTACAAAAAAGTACGGGTGCCAATATGGTTTTAATCCAGCTAACTGCTAGCGATTATTACATAAACCCACACGACGATAAGGCCGTGACGGTCACTAGTACGCTGCTTGCTGATGGTGAATATAAACATGCTGTCCGCAGTCTGGCTGGAGACATCAAGCGTAAACAACACCAAGCGGCACTGTCTTCCCTCGATTTATTGCGGCGGCATCTGCAAGGCAAAGAAATCGTTTAGCGAAAGTTTGCTGTGTTCGATCTTGCCAATTGCTGGTTCGTTTTGTAATGCAAAAGCATCAGCATTCCTCAATAACGAACTAGCGAATAAATAGCCCTTCCAATGTTCAGGTATAATGCCTGTTGAAATAACACACAAACTAGCCCAATGCGTTTATTACGACTATCAAATATCTCCATCGCTTATGGAACTCATGCCTTATTGAATAAGGAAAATTTTCAGTTAGATATGGGCGAAAGGGTAGGGCTGTTAGGCCGTAATGGTGAAGGCAAATCAACCTTAATGAAGATCATTGCCGGAAATGTGCTTCCAGATGGCGGTGAGATCTGGCGGGAGCCAGAGTTAAAACTCGCGTGGTTGGAGCAAGCACCTGAATTGCTCGATGAAGCCACCATCTACGATGCCGTAGCAGGTGGCTTGGGCGAACTGGGGGAAGTGATTGCGCGTTATCATGTGTTGTCATTGACAATGGATTACCACGACCCTAAAGCCTTGCAAGAATTGGGTGATTTGCAGCACAAGCTCGAAGCCCTAAATGGTTGGCATTTCAATACCAAGATAGAAGCCACGCTCAGCAAACTGGACTTGCCCGCTGATGTAAAGATCAAGGACTTGTCCGGTGGTTGGAAACGCCGAGTTGCGTTGGCTAGGGCTTTAGTCATCGAGCCACAAGTATTATTGCTGGATGAACCGACCAACCACCTTGATTTTGAAAGCATTGCTTGGTTGGAAGAACAGATGCTAAATTTTGCTGGCGCAGTGCTGTTTGTTACCCATGATCGTGCGTTTTTGCAGAAACTGGCAACCCGCATTGTCGATCTGGATCGGGGCAATCTGGTTTCATGGCAAGGCACTTATGATGACTACCTGCGCCGTAAAGCCGCAGCATTGGATGACGAAGCCAACCAAAATGCCGAATTCGACAAAAAATTGGCACAAGAAGAAGTATGGATCAGGCAAGGTGTAAAAGCCCGTCGCACCCGTAACGAAGGCCGCGTGAGGGCGCTGGAAGCATTACGTAAAGAACGGGCGCAACGTCGTATTCAGCAAGGCACCAGCAAGTTGGGCTTGGCCAGCGGTGACGCATCAGGCAAAAAGGTTATTGAAGTTAAAGATATTTGTTTTAGCTATCCTGAGCGGCAAATCATCAAGCATTTTTCCGCATTAATACAACGCGGCGACAAAATCGGGCTTATT
>JABFSV010000090.1 GCA_013140405.1 Methyloglobulus sp.
TGGGATAGTCCCCCAATTTCAGAAACGAAACTTGATATTTCAACCTAATTAATTAGGGCTTTGGATTTGAAATTTTTTAATATCTAGGCATTTACTGCAGACTGAAAATAGTATTGGCGATGTCTATCACCATCAGCTCTTTCTGGGCAAAACACCGGAATTGAACCAGACCCTAAATAAATAATGACCGGGTTCCATGTGATTTGCAATCTGGGAATTGAGCTGACAGTTTTTTGAAATGCATCAGAATTGCATCATAGATATAATAACTTATTGAAAAATAATGATATTTTAGTACCGGCCATCGGTACCAATTATTAAAAGTTAGATATTACTAAATTACATAAACCCGCAAGTTACGAGACTTAGCGGGTTTTTTATTGCCTATCGTAACAACAAAAAATGCAACAACTGTTAGCTCTTCGTAAGAAAGTTAATTTTACTCAAATCGTTACTCATTGCTGCGCTTTATACAAACCGATAAAATCCTGAAAACCAAGCGTCGCGATCAAATTCAAGTCATCGTCTAGCACTTCGTACAAGATGTCGTCATTGCCACGAATACTGAAAAAGACGACAACATCTTGATCCCCTCCGCCTTCCCGATGCGGCTCATCATTGGGTGGACTGACAGTATAACTGCCGACGGGACGAATCTCCTTAATCTTGCCACTGGCTTCATAGAGACGATGCTCGCCCTGGACGACAAAGGTATTGTTTTGCGCCTTATGTCGATGCAAAACAATCTGTTGGTTAGCTGCAAATTTGAACAGCACATCAATGATTTTATTATTCTCATCTATGTCGAGTACGGAATACAGCAAATGCTCAAAATCCCCCAGTTTGTTCCAGCGGATGTTGTTGTCATCAAAGTTGTATAGTGTCATAGTATTATTCTTCCTATTCAGTTGGCATAAGCTCTGGATATTGTCTATAAATTAAACCTAAAACATCAAAACTAAGCGCCATAATTTGCGGAATTGGCTTTCGCTTTATAGCAGAACATTCATCTTTGACTACTCCCGTAGATTCGTTCAGCCAAGATAAAAGCTCTCGCATCAGCGCATCAATATATTCAGCAGTATCTTTTCTCATTTTCTTCAAAGATTCCTTAACAACACGCACTGCCGGGACTGCATTTGTCCTGATGTTGGCCACCTTTGGTTTCCGAAACTGACCGTATCGTACCCGTAGCGCAATCCCAAGGCGTTCCTGTGACATTGGCTGCCGGAACAATGCCTATGAAATGCTCCCCATAAGCATCGCCCGTCAGTAGCCTATAGGTGCGCTCACACACAGCCATGCGTTCTCCTCGGTAGTAGACATGGCCGTCATCATCATAAATTTCCGAAAATGGGCCGCGATAAATGACAGCATGACCTTTGTCGATGCAGGGGTCGGCTTCCGGTTTGACAGCGGTAATGGTAACCGAACGGAACTCTATGCCTTCCACAACCTGCCAAGGCTGGCTTTCCCATTTGTCGTAACTGACAGCAAAAAAACCTGCTTTGACAAAGGCTTCTAAAAATTCATGTTCCTGTAGCGCGCCAGAAATACAGCCACTCCATAAATGTTGATCTTGCTTCAGATGTTGAGGGACATGCTCATCACTGACAATATCAGAAATTGCAACCCTCCCACCTGGCTTAACCACCCGAAAAATTTCCCTAATCATTTGTTCTTTATCGCTATCATGCACCAGGTTCAGCACGCAATTAGAAACCACGAGATCAATGGAATTGTCCTTAATCAAGGGCGATTCAACACGCTGCTGTTCTTGCCAAGCACGTAAATTAATAACATCCTCGGCTTTACGCACTGGATTCTGTGCCAGATACGAATCCATCGCAGAGACATCCAAAGCCAAATCCTGAATCTGCCCTTTTACAAATTCGACTCGGTTTGACCCCAGCTTTTGCGCCATCTCCTGTTGGTATTTACGCGCCAACGCCAACATGTCATCGTTCATATCCACGCCGATGACTTTGCCCTGGTCGCCAACCAATTGTGCCGCCATATAACAGATTTTGCCTGAGCCTGAGCCTAAATCGAGAACGACATCGCCTTTTTTGACGTAGCGGGATGGATCGCCACAGCCATAATCTTTATCGATGATTTCCTGGGGTAACAATGCCAGTAACGTGCGGTCGTAGTCCACTGGGCAACATAAATCTGCTTGCCTGGCTTCTGCGCCTCGGGAGTAACGCTCTAACACACCTGTTTCTACGGTCATTTTTATTCCTTTCTAGGTTTTATTTTTTGATAATGTTAAAAATTAGGCTATTGCACCACCGCAACTGCTACCTTGCCCTGCCGTGCAACCATAACAATGTTGCCGTACGGCAATCGTCGATCCAGTCAAGGAGTGGCTTTGCAATTCGCTCAAATGCGTTTTATGACTAAGACCAGCACCTAACGGCAAGTTCAACATTTGGTTAAAATCGCAGTCGTAAACAAAACCTTGCCAGTCGATGCTAATGGTATTGCGGCACATT
Source organism: Methyloglobulus sp. (assembly GCA_013140405.1). Classification (GTDB taxonomy): domain Bacteria; phylum Pseudomonadota; class Gammaproteobacteria; order Methylococcales; family Methylomonadaceae; genus Methyloglobulus. The sequence goes on from JABFSV010000090.1 coordinate 2,496, forward strand.
ACGCCAGGAAGATTTTCCTGGCGATAATTGTTTTTTAATAATTGTAAATACTCGGCAAACAAGCCTTTGCTGATTAACATGCTGCCAAACCGTTGGATAGGCAAGTTTGCCATCGCATACAATCGATTGAACACAATCCCATATTCATCAAACAAATGTTGTTTGTAGGCTTTTTCCAACGCGCCTTGACTGGGCGGTAAGTTGTTGTCTTGTGGGTTGAAGACCAGATTAAGCTGTAGCAGACTATCCAGCTGACCATAACCTAAACCGTTAAGTTGCTTCAAGGCTGTAATACTGGCACTGAACGTGCCTTTACCACGCTGCCTGTCTACATTATCCTCAAGATAGCAGGGCAGGGAGGCAACTATTTCCACTTGATTGTCGGCAAGAAATGCCGCCAATTCCTCATAGCCTGACTCTTGCAGGATCACCAAATTACAGCGATCAATCACAGCAACACCCATTGCCCTCGCTTGTTCAACCAGATACTTGAAATGCGGATTCATTTCCGGCGCACCGCCGGTTAAATCTAATGTGTGGATGTTTTCCCGCCGGATAAAATCGAGGATCAATTCAACCGTTGCCTTATCCATCAATTCGGTACGCTTGGGGCCAGCATTCACATGGCAATGGGTGCAACTTAAATTGCATAAATAGCCAAGGTTAACCTGCAAGACCTCTAATGCAGTCCGTTTAATGTTAGGGAAATCGGTGGGTTCGAGATAGGCAAGCGTATCGTGCATTACTATTCTGCCGTAAAGTAAATGTCGCCATAGTACGCAACTGCTTTACCTTTGGCGTTGTCGGTATCCGTCATAATGGCAACTGCATCAATATAAGGCATATCTTCTCCTGTTAGCTGCTTGAAATCAGCGCGTATATTGCGCTTTTCGGTAATCCACGTTCCGGTTTTGTCCGAGGATGACCTAACTGCAAGCATCATGGCATGGTCGCCAGCAAAGGGATTCGGCCACACTTTATCTTTAGGTGATGTGCTAGCCCACACATAGTTGATGGCTTTGGTATTCCAGGATAACAGCCCACCACTTACAACCACATAAACGCGGGCGGCGAAGTCATCGCCTGCTTTGGTCTGCTCATCAATATTGCCTAAGTGGTTTTCGATGCGCCAGCGCCAATTCATGACGGGTGTTTTTTGCAGATCAATCCGTTGTTCGTGGAATAAACCCGATGCAGAAGCATTACTGTCAGCTTTTAAGGCTTGCGAACCAGCCAGCTTGGCGATTTGATATTGCGTTTGGCCTGTGAATTCTTTGCTTTTCCAACCCGCCAGCGATCCGGTAGAGAAACTGCCAACCACTAGTTTATTGGGTGCTTGTTCGTCTGCTATCGTGGATGTTGCAGCGATTAACAACCACAGCCCAAAGATTCTTAAATAGCCAGATTCAACAAGCATCAAGTTACACCTTCTGGAAAACACTATTCTGGTGAGTGATGGCCTTTGCAAAACTGCCACCGTAACTTCCCAGAATATGCCAAGAATGACAATTAGCCAAATAAAAACCTCGATTGCCCTAGTTTATTTTTGTTGATGTTATATAATGCCGTCCTCATCAACGTTATCGATGCCTCGGTGGCGAAATTGGTAGACGCAAGGGACTTAAAATCCCTCGGTGGTAACACCGTGCCGGTTCGACTCCGGCCCGAGGCACCA
>JABFSV010000190.1 GCA_013140405.1 Methyloglobulus sp.
TGATCATAACCGAGCAAATGCAGGACACCGTGGATAATGATATGCGCCCAATGATGGCTTAAGGTTTTTTGTTGTTCTAGCGCTTCTCGCTCCACCACAGGAGCGCATACCACGAGATCACCCAGTAGATTCAGCCCGATACCTTCTGGAATATCTGTTGGAAAACTTAAAATATTGGTTGGCCCTGGTTTGTGCCTGTACTGTTTATTAAGCTGGGCGCTTTCGTGCACATCGACGATGCGCACGACGATTTCGGTATCCTTATCATATCCTTGCAGCGCAGCATCAACCCATTGCTGGATTTGCGCCTTATCAGGTTGGCCTGGCGAAGAAAAAACGACTTGTACTTCAATTTGATTCATTGCTCGGTTTTAGTTTTCTGTTCATACGCTTCATACGCGCGTACGATACGCTGCACCAAAGGATGCCGCACTACGTCCCGTGCGTTAAAAAAGGTAAAACTGATGCCTTCAACATCTTTCAAAACCTCTAGCACATGCCGTAAGCCGGACATTTTCTCTGACGGCAAATCAATCTGGGTAATATCGCCAGTGACCACGGCTGTTGAGCCAAATCCTACGCGGGTAAGGAACATCTTGATCTGTTCCACTGTTGTATTTTGTGCCTCATCCAGAATGATGAACGCATCGTTCAAGGTTCTACCACGCATAAAGGCCAACGGTGCGACTTCGATAATGCCACGGTCGATCATTTTCTCAACCCGTTCCAATCCCAGCATATCGTACAGGGCATCATATAAAGGACGTAGGTAAGGATCGACCTTTTGTGCCATATCGCCTGGCAAAAAACCCAGTTTTTCCCCAGCTTCTACCGCAGGGCGTACCAAGATGATTTTCCTTACTTTTTCAGCTTGCAATGCTTCAATAGCGCACGCTACGGCCAGAAAAGTCTTACCCGTTCCGGCAGGCCCCACACCAAAATTAATATCATGGGTGACAATTTTTTTCAGGTAGTCTTGTTGATTATGTCCCCTGCCCCTAATCAATCCAAACTTCGTTTTTATGGTGACTGGTTGTTGCTCTGGCTGTTTTTGCCCATCCAGTAAATCGTCAACAGACGTATCTTGCATCGCCAAATGGATAAGTTCCGAGGTCAGCTCTTCTTTTTCGGTACTTTCAAACAGTTTTTCCATAACCGCACACGCCGCTTTGACTGAGTTTTCTACCCCAGTCACCTTAAATCGGTTACCGCGATTGGCAATTTCGACTTGAAGGCGGGTTTCTATTTGTCTTAAGTGGTTATCCAAATGCCCGCAAAAGTTGGACAATCTGGCATTATCAGCCGGTGTCAGGGAAATTTCTTCTGATATCATGAATTAAGCATAAGCAGTTTGTTTGTTGACTGAGGCTTCGACCATGCGGCCTCGTAAAGAATTGGGTAAGGCTTCGGCAATCAGCACATCAACGAATTGCCCTGCCAATTTCGGATGCCCGATAAAGTTTACGACGCGGTTATTCTCAGTCCTGCCCTGCATTTGTAAGGGATTTTTTTTGGATTGTCCCTCAACTAACACGGTCTGCACCGTACCGATCATGTTTTGCGAAATGGCACTTGCCATTTCGTTGATACGATTTTGAAAGCGTTCCAATCGCAATTTTTTGACTTCAAAAGGCACATCATCTGGCAAATCGGCTGCCGGAGTACCTGGTCTTTGGCTATAAATAAAACTGAACGACAAATCGAAGCCAATTTCATCAATAAAAGCCAGGGTTTCTTCAAATTCATTGTCAGTTTCACCAGGAAAACCAATAATAAAATCGGATGAAAGACTGATATTCGGCCTGATTTGACGAAGTTTTCGGATCTTTTCAATATAATCAGCACGCGTATGTCCGCGCTTCATCATTTTCAAGATGTGATCACTGCCGCTTTGCACAGGCAAGTGCAAGTGATCGACCAACTGGGGAATTTCAGCAAACGCTTCAATCAAGTTATCAGTAAACTCAACCGGATGAGAGGTGGTAAAACGAATTCTGTCTATACCTTTTACCGCTGCGACATAATGCAGAAGCAAGGCAAAATCGGCACTATCACCGTCTTCCATTTCGCCACGATAGGCGTTGACATTCTGCCCTAACAGATTGATTTCCCTTACACCTTGTTTGGCTAACGAAGTAATTTCGGCAATCACATCATTTAGTGGGCGGCTGATTTCTTCGCCCCTTGTATAAGGCACTACGCAGAACGTACAATATTTGCTGCATCCCTCTATCACCGAAACAAAGGCTTTCGGGCCTTCTGCCCTAGGTTCTGGCATGGCATCAAATTTTTCAATTTCAGGGAAAGAAATATCGACAACGGGTTTGCTTTGGCTACGGACTTCATCCAGTAACTGCGGTAAGCGATGTAAGGTTTGCGGGCCAAAGACAATATCTACATAGGGCGCACGTTTTTGGATGGCAGCGCCTTCCTGACTGGCAACACAACCACCGACACCAATAATGACGTCTGGCCGCTTAGCTTTAATCTTGCGCCACTTCCCCAATGCCGAAAACACTTTCTCCTGCGCCTTCTCCCTGATTGAGCAGGTATTGAGCAATAATACGTCGGCTTGCTTTGGGTCGTCAATCAATTCAAAACCATGTGAGGCACGCAGGACATCACGCATTTTGTCAGAGTCGTACTCATTCATCTGACAGCCGTTAGTCTGAATATATAATTTTTGCGTCATATTGTGTTCGTGACAATCCTCTTTATTTAGCTCAGGTTCATTCGTAAGTTGGAAACTTGTGAGCCATTATAACCTGAATCCTAAATAAGCAGAAAATTGAGGGTGGCGGTTAGTTCAAAATTTCAACACTGTTTAGACTTAGGTTTTCAAATAAATTGAAACTGACAAACATTATTTTCGAATCAGATTCTTGATCCACATCAACACGCTTTTTATATCGGGGTATAGACTTCGCCCAGGTGGACGTGTTAACAGACCAAACAAGATTATTAGCTAATCTTTCTCATGTGGCTGTGAGTGCAACTAAACCGATAACAAATAATTTTTAGAGAGTTAAGGCTTATGAAAAACACATTATTTTTATTATTGTCACTTATTTCGGCGGCAGCAATGGCAGGGCCACGCACAGGCCATCATGGCGATTGGATAGTAACATGCCACCCGCCAAAATTTATTCAAGAAAAGCCAGTGAAGGATTCACAAGTAACAGCATTTCAAGAGTTCGAGTTCATTGCTTCTCAAAACACAGATGCCCAAACCCTAAAAGTGTGGGTCAACAACAAATTGCTTGATGTTAATATTACTCCACTTCCAAGCGGTTATTACCGCATTGTCGGCAAGTTGCCAGAACCCTTATTGGAGGGAAAAGCGTGGATAAAAGTGACCTCAGAAAGTAATGACGGTTGCAATGATTTGCGGGCATGGAATGTTTACGTCAAAAAATAAGGCCTTGGATTAGGATATGCTTTAACTGCTCATCAGCAGGATGCAGTGTTCATCGGCATGGGGGTTGTTCACGCCAGACGCATTTGATTTTAAGCAGCACCATGCTGCCTTATTTGCACTTCAACCTTGAAACCGCCCTGCATTACAGGTTTAAATAATTTGTCGTCAATATTATTCCATCAACTTAAAAAAACTTTTCGGCGCACCACAAATCGGGCAATCCCAGTCATCAGGAATATCGGCCCAACGAGTGCCTGGAGCAATTCCGCTATCGGGATCGCCTTTTTCTTCGTCATAGATGTGTTCGCATTCTAAACAGTGATATTTCTTATAATCCGAAATATTAATCCCCATAAATTACTTGATTGTTGGTTTGGAATTACTCTCTGACAATAATATAAGCGATCAAAAAGATAATTTTTCGGCGTGTTGCTTGGGCTTTGCCAGGCAACCCAATTAATTCAGTGCGCCTTGATTAATTCAATGCGCCTTGGATAAGTATTTTGGGGGATGTGCGCCACTAACTGGCTGCGCTTTGGAATGAATAGGCTCTTTTTCAACTTGTGCAGATGCACCCTGCAACCAACCATTCAGCTCAGCCAAATTTTCTTCGCTAATCATGCCTATCGCTTGCATAAACCGCATCCGGTTTTTGATGTAACTGTATTTGGCTTTAGCTAAATCCTGCATGACACGAAACTCTTCTTTTTGGGCATTAAGCACATCGCTGATAGTCTCAACGC
>JABFSV010000394.1 GCA_013140405.1 Methyloglobulus sp.
GGCGTGACATATGCCACGCCCTTTTCAGATTTTAAAATTTTATTTGAGAGTATATCTATGAGTTATGAAAAAGTAATAAACCACTGGAAAAATATTCGTAAATGTAAAAAGCAACAACATCGATATTTGAGTTTTGTTTATGCAGTGTAACACTTGTTTGTATTGTGAAAAGGCAAATTATAAAGGTGCTTATGGTTGGTGTCACAGTCCTTTACCATTCTGGGCCAATAACCCACTCCCATTAATCTATAAAAAAGAGCTTAAAGGGCAGGTTTGTAATATGTATAAAAAATGGGTGGTTGAGCAAATTTAACTCTTGTTTTGAATAAAATATGAATACAATCCTTATAGCTGTGCTTATTGATAGCGCTTTTTACGCCGACCTACTTTTCTTATCCTTGATTTCCTTTGAGGCTTTGCTATGGCTAATAAATTTGCTCGGTCTTGCATTGGTTCTGTTGATGATGATCATTCATAACGCACTGGCATCATCATTACGCTGAAGTCTGGTTGGTTTTTCAATCTTGATTCTGGTTATGGTCGCTATGAGCGGCCTGTTAGTTATTTGTGTGTGAAAAAAAGGCCATTAATTTGAACCATGAAATCATTATCAAAAAGGCAGTTCGTCAACCAACATAGGCGGCAGGAATGGAATAATTGGGTAAAAACGCGTGTTTTAGCATGCTAAAATGGATGTTTGGTTGATTTTTTACAAGTTTGTCAGTCCGCTTTACATTTCGTTCCGGCGGTTTCCGGTTCTTATTTTTAGGCGTTTTTTATGAGTTACAACAAAGCGATGAAACACTGGAAAAATATTCGTAAATGCAAAAAACAACAGCACCAGTATTTTGGTTTTGCTTGTTTTACTGAACGGACGCCAAGCGTCTGGAGTAACCCAGCATTTGCCTGTCGTTTGAATATTCGCAATTGGGTTCCAGATAGAAACGAAGGAGATGCGGAAAAGCGCGCTTATGCTCGTGACTGCATTCGTTCAGAAATAGCGACTGCTCGTAATCTGGCTAAATGTTCTGACTGATTTTTCACGTTAGTGTTTTTAGTTTTATAATTGCTTTATTGGTACAGCCCTGCGGGACGGCTCCAACCCTGCAATGCGATCTTGCCAGGGCAAGTATCCCTAGTCGCCCTATGTTATTCCTCCGTCATAAATAGGCCGTCAAGGGCTTCTAAGCTCCGGCTGCGGCCTTATTTACGGGTTTCCACCTCTGTAGTTAAGCTGCGGTCGCTGCGCGGCTGGTTCGATGCCGTTAAGGCGAACACCTGCTTCGTGCCTTCGCAGCTGTTCGCTTTGTTCGGGTGGCCTGCGGCGGTCTGGTGATCGTCACCGTTTCCCTTCGGCGGCTCTGCCCTGAATCGCTCAACGTGGAAATTCTGCTCTCGGTTTTTCCCCGGTCAAGGGGCGCTGCGCTGGTTCCCTTGACAGTGAAAAAAGCCTGTCGCTGACGAATTCCACAGCGATTCGAGGGCATCACCCCCTAACCCAAGGTTTGGTTTTGAATCTCCATCCAAGGTGCGGCTTGTGCCGACTGGTTCAATATGAAAACCGTGTTTTGGTTTTCAAACTTTCCACAACAGCTCAAGCAAGAACATCGTATTTTTGGAAGAAAAAAACAAGGAAAACCAATCATTTATTTGTTAATTGACAGTAGAAATATATTGACAAATTGCTGTTTTCCTGTAAAATGGAACCATGTTTTGAAGCTTTCAAAACAACCGTTCGGGGCGGCTTCCCCGGTCTAGTTTGAGGTGTTTATCATGCTTGTTCCTACTCTTCGTCCATTTTTGTCGTCCGCTCAACTTTTGTCTTTGCTTTCTTCCGCCGACGGTGAAGAGGGTCGTTTTTTCCATCAGAAATTTAATGCGTTAGTTAATTTGATTGATTCCATGCCTGTTACGTATGAGCAGGACGGCAAGGGCGATGATGCTATGGTTTACCTTCATTATTTTTCAGCCCGTTGCGACTGGTACATTACGGAAAAAGATATTGATGGGGGGGTGGAGCAAGCTTTCGGTTTTGCCATTATCAATGGCGACCGTCAAAATGCGGAACTAGGTTACATTTCTATTGCTGAATTAGTTCGTCACAACGTTGAGCTTGATTTGCACTTTACACCGTGCAAGCTTGGCGACATTAAAACCCGCTTGGCCGCCTAACCACCTTATTTTAATTTTAATTACCGTCCGGGGCGGCTTCCCTGGCCTTTTTTGGAGTTTTATCATGACTGCTATGACTTATGCCTTACTGGATTCTGAACAAAAAGTAGTTAAGCGCGCGCTGAAGATCCTTGGCCGTACTTTGAGAGAACCGGGGGCGGTTTTTAATTCACCTGTTGCAGTGGCTTCCTTTTTGAAATTACAGCTTTCAAACCTTGAACACGAAGTGTTTATGGTTATGTTTCTGGATAATCAACATCGTTTAATCGAATGTAAGCCCATGTTTACTGGATCAGTTTCGTCTGCTTCCGTTTACCCTAGAGAGGTTGTGAAAGAAGCGTTGCGGCTTAACGCTGCGGCTATTTGTGCGGTTCACAACCACCCATCGGGGTGCCCCGATTTTAGTCAGGCTGATATCCAGATCACTAAACGGCTTAAAGAGATTTTGGAAATTGTCGACGTCAATTTGATTGACCATTTTTTAGTTGCCGGAACTGATTTTGTTTCTTTTGCTGAACGCGGATTGCTGTAAGCCTCCTTGGGTGGCTTCGGCCACCCTTTTTTATCACGCGCTCCGCGCGTGGAGATATCGCTTTTTTCTTTTTGGAGTTTTTATGAAATGGTTGACTGTTACATCGATACCCACTGCCGCCACTTTGTTTGGTTCTGTTGTTCCAGCTTTTTACCGGGCACCTCTTTTAACTGACCTTGCTTTACTTCGGGCCTGGAAGCATGCTTTGACCGCTCAATATATGGTACGCCGTAACATTGAACCGCGCGCTGTGCGCTGGAGCCAGCGACATATGTTGCATCAATGCGCTGATGTTGAGCGGTTTAAAACGATTGAGGATGAAGTTATTAAACGGGGTTTGACCGATCGCTACGGCGTGGAAATAACGGTTTTAATGGGCAAGTAAGTGCTAATGCTTTGTTGGTACAGCCCTGACGGGACGGTTCCAACCCTGCAATGCGACCTTGCCAGGGCAAGTATCCCTAATCGCCCTATGTTATTCCTCCGTCATAAATAGGCCGTCAAGGGCTTCTAAGCTCCGGCTGCGGCCTTATTTACGGGTTTCCACCTCTGTAGTGGGCTGCGGTCGCTGCGCGGCTGGTTCGATGCCGCTAAGGTGAACACCTGCTTCGTGCCTTCGCAGCTGTTCGCTTTGTTCGGGTGGCCTGCGGCGGTCTGGTGATCGTCACCGTTTCCCTTCGGCGGCTCTGCCCTGAATCGCTCAACGTGGAAATTCTGCTCTCGGTTTTTCCCCGGTCAAGGGGCGCTGCGCTGGTTCCCTTGACAGTGAAAAAAGCCTGTCGCTGACGAATTCCACAGCGATTCGAGGGCATCACCCCCTAACCCAAGGTTTGGTTTTGAATCTCCATCCAAGGTGCGGCTTGTGCCGACTGGTTCAATATGAAAACCGTGTTTTGGTTTTCAAACTTTCCACAACAACTCAAACAAGAACATCGGATTTTTGGAAGAAAAAAATAAGGGAAAACAAGCATTTATTTGTTAATTGACAGCATAAAACAATTGACAAAAGGCTGTTTTCCTGTAAAATGGAACCATGTTTTGAAGCTTTCAAAACAACCGTTCGGGGCGGCTTCCCCGGTCTAGTTTGAGGATTAATATGATGTCTGAAGAAAAAGATTTCACTTTTTATTCTGACCCAGGTCATGGCTGGCTGGCCGTTGATAGGGTATCGCTGCTGGCATCCAGCGTGGCTCACCTGATAAGTTCCTATAGTTACCAGTCGGGTGATACGGTTTATCTTGAAGAAGATTGCGATGCTGGGGTATTTATTGGTGCATTGGGTTATACGCCCAAGTTTACGGAAGATCACACAGACCAAGAATCACCTATTCGACATTATTCCTCGTTTCGTTTGAAAACTAACGAGTCTTGATTGATCCCCCGTGCCGGCGGTTTCCGGCTCTTATTTTAGAGAGTTTTTTATGTTTGATTTAGAACAATTTTACCCGAC
>JABFSV010000434.1 GCA_013140405.1 Methyloglobulus sp.
ACAAATCCATTACAAGGTTTTCCCTTCGCATACGTCTTAGTATTAGGCGGCAGGTTGCCGTTTTGATTGTCACCGATTTATTGTGATGGAGAAAGCATGAAAGACAAAAATATAGCCATAAGATTACAGCGAATTGATAGGCCAACTTACCGTCCCATCAAATTGATTATCACTATAGTTTTTTGTTGGGTGTGGGCGGCTGCGCCTGCACTGGCACAAACGCAGCAATTTAACATTCCCGCCCAAGCGCTGGACAACGCCCTGACCGAACTGGCGGATACTGCCGATCTTAAGTTGCTCTTTCAATCAGCAGTGGTCAGAAATCTTAAATCCCATGCCGTCTCCGGCAACTACACGCCCAAGCAAGCCTTGGACATTATGCTGGACGGTACCGGACTTAACTCCCGCAGCACCGGCACGAATGCCGTGACCATTGAAAAGCAAACGGCGAAGATGGTTAACCAGAACGTCGCGCTGGTAGGAAAAGAGCCGGGGCAGGGTTCTGGAGGCGACACGACCCTTCCCAAAATCACCGTAGAAGCCGACTCAGCTTATGACCCTGAATACTACGCCGACCCCTACAACAAGGATTACGTCCTCCCCAACGCCACCGCAGGCACCAAGACCGACACGCCGATCATGGAAACACCGCTTAACGTGCAGGTGATTTCCAAGCAGGTATTAAAGGATCAGCAGGTGATTAATCTCGGTCAAGCGCTAAAGAATGTGAGCGGCGTGACGACAGGCGGTTTTGGAAACGTCTCAACAGGCAACACAGGTGCGCCAATCCAAAACATTAATCTAAGGGGCTTTGCTTCCGAGACTTTTTTCCGCAATGGCTTCCGTTTACAACAAGGGGCCGCTAGCCGAGAAATGGCGAATGTGGAATCAGTTGAGGTGCTGAAAGGCCCTGCAGCGATTTTGTATGGCCTGGTCGAGCCGGGCGGCATGGTTAATGTAACCACTAAACAACCCTTGGTAACGCCGTATTATGCGCTTACCCAGCAATTCGGTTCTTATGACCTGTACCGCACGACCATCGATACCACCGGCCCACTTACCAAGAGCAAGGATTTGCTGTACCGGATGAATTTCTCGTATGAAAACAGTGGTTCGTTCCGCGATTTTGTCTTTAACGACAGCTTGTTTCTGGCGCCGGTTTTGAAATGGAATATCAGCCCCAATACCCAAGCGACCCTGGAAATGGAATACCAGCATAAGAAGTTCGGCGCCGATACTGGTTATGTCCCTATCATCAATAACCGAATTCTCAACATCCCCATTAGCCGTAATTATGGTGAGCCATCACCCGGCGAACAAGATAACATTTTCGTCGGCTTAAACTGGTCGCACCAGTTCAATGATGACTGGGCTATCAAACATCGGTTCTCCGCCAATAAAGTCGATAGTGATGTCCCACTGGCTTCTTATCCCGCATTTCAGTTGGGTGATCCGTTAGAGTTAGCTAATTTTCAGTCTTTTTTTCCGAATGTGAATTTTGACAACCCCAATAGGGTGTATCGGCGAACTTATTTCAATCAGAAAGCTAACACAGACACGTATTCCACCAACCTTGACCTGACCGGGCACTTCGAAACCTTCGGTTTGAAACATACCTTGTTAATCGGCGGCGATTATTATCGGATTGATCAAGACAGTAGGTCAGTGAATGATGATGCTACCATCAACAATTGGCTTTTCAATGGCGGCCCAGAACCGTCAAACATCGACCTGTTCAATCCCGTGCATCCAGGAAGGAATCCGGGGGTTATCGATCCAGCCAGTTTTGTTAGGACGATTACCAAAACAGACCAATACGGCCTGTATGCACAAGACCAGATCAAGCTGCCGTATAACTTGCATGTGATGGGCGGCATCCGCTACCAATACCTCCATCAAAGTTCTGAAAACCAAGATTCTAGTGGGGCAATAACACCACAAGACCCGACTACTCAAGACGCGGTAACACCGCGTGTTGGTATTTTGTGGCAACCGCAAAGTTGGCTTAGCCTGTACGCCAATTTTGCCGAGAGTTTTGGCGCTAATGTCGGTAGGGCGTTCGTCAGCCCAGGGGTCACCAAGTCAATAGATCCCAGCAGTGCAACGCAATATGAAGGCGGCATCAAAACCGAGTTCTTCGGCGGGCGACTGCGTGCCGCTTTGGCTTATTACGATCTGACTAAAACAAACGTGGCATCAGGCGATGCTAATCCAGGTCACGATTGTGGCGGTGGCCCCGGTTCTTGCTCGATAGCCATTGGCGAGATCCGCAGCCGCGGCCCGGAACTGGATATTTATGGCGAAATCCTGCCGGGCTGGAATGTGATTGCAACCTGGGCCAACACGGACATACGCATTACCAAAACAAATTCGCTAAATGAACAATTCTTGGGTGTTATTTCTCCTGGCAGCCGCTTATGGGGTGTACCGCGCAATACCGCCAGCCTGTTTACCACCTATGAATTTCAACAAGACCTGCTCAAAGGTTTTAAAATTGGTGGCGGGGTCAATATACAAGACGCACAAACTGCTTGCTGCACCAATCCTTCATATAATATTGCCGGTTTTACGACTGTAGATTTACTGGCTGCTTATACGCTTGATATTAAGGATGCCAAGATTAGCGCCCAATTGAATGTGAACAACCTCCTGGACAAACGGTATTATACAGGTGCTGCAATTGATGGTGTAGGATCATCATCTGGCAGCGGAATGTATGCGACTTTCAGCCAGCCGCGTACGTTTATGGGGTCGATTAGTGTGCAGTATTAGTTGTCGATATTTAAGAATATTTTGCCCATTGATAAATTGTAGTGTGCTTAAAGCTTTACGTCTCCATCCTCTCAGGCCAATAAGTGAATTTGTCCTTTCTCCTTTTATCACCATCAGGCCGTAAAAGGAGAAGGTTAAGGCGTAATGTTCTTGGAAAACGTTCAATGCATCCCGAACCTCCTGCATCTTTGCAGTTGTCAATTCAACACGCCAACAGCTCGTAGGGTGGGCAAACTTCTTTATCGTTTGCCCACCATTTGCCAAACATATCTGTGGGCAAAAAAACCTGCCCACTCTACCAAACTAACAAATTTTTTCGTTTACGTTTTATCGTCCGGCGTTTCTTAAACCAGATATAAACCCCAGTCACCGAGAGCATAGTAATCACCAAACCCATCAAACAAACTAAAATCTTGTAGGGCAACCCCCAAATCAAGGCCATGTGCAAGGAAAACAGCCAGGACTTGATAGCCAAGCCGCTGTAATCACCCGCTGCTATCGGGTCACTCCACAATAACTTTCCCGTCGTGGCATCGAATTTAACGGACGCAGCAAGGCTTATACCGCCCATTTCACGATCAATATTGACAATATATTGAAAGTCGCCGTGGCTTTGGTCGTAATAAAGGCCAACCTCCTGTTTGACTGTAAAATGGCGCATTTCGCTTTGTTCTTGCATCAGCTTTTGCCCAATGGCGTGCGCGGTGCGAAAATCGATGGCTGGGTCGGGGATGGATTTGGCAAGTTCTGGCCTGGGTGGTTCTTCCGGCGGGTAGTCAAAAAAAGTTTGCATAACCTTATCGTAAACCGGCGGCAGCTTATCGAAAACATGGATTTCGAGCATCACACTCGACCAAGCGAAGATGAACAGCATCAGCCATAGCCACAAGCCAAACGCACGGTGGAGGTCAAAGTTGACCCTAAAGAACGAGGCGGGCCACTTAATCTTCCAGGCGATTTGCCAGCGTTGCCAGAAACTTTTAGTATCTTGTCCCTTGGTCAGGCGGAGTGCGGCATTGAATTGTTTCCGCCGTGGCGGCAAAGTCAAATAAAACCCGACAAAACAATCCACTGTCCATACAATGACGGCTAGCCCAAACAGCCACATGCCAACCTCTCCTAAGGCAAGCTGATAATGCAGAGCATAGACAAATTGCAGGATATTCTTGCGGGTTAACGGGAAATAACCGTCTTGCTCAGGTGGCTTAGGGTTACGTTCGATTTCTTCGCCCGTATAAGGATTGAGGGCAATGCTGTCATAGCCAAGCGGAAAGTCCTCTCCGGTCGCCGGATTTAAGCGCGGCTGTAGCAATATCGAATAGGTTTCATCGGGCTTTACAGTCAAATTGACCAGATCAATCCGGGCTTCCGGGATG
>JABFSV010000115.1 GCA_013140405.1 Methyloglobulus sp.
CGTGTCGATTTTATTTTTTAATTCGCTAGCCGAAAGTTGTTTTATTGGCATGGCTTATCCCTTGTTCTTATTTTTGTTAATAAATTGTTCCAAGCGTTGCATGGCTTCGGCTATACGTCCGATGGAGGTCGTGTAAGCAAAACGCAGGTGTTCATTGGCCTTAAAGCTGCCAAAATCAATGCCTGGCGTGATGGCAACACCTTCTGCTTCCAAAAATTCTAATGCGAACTCATAGCTGTCCTTGGTAAATTTAGCGCAATTGGCATAAATATAAAAAGCGCCGTCCGGTTTGGCGGGAATCTCAAAACCTAATTGCAGCAGCGCGTTATAAAGGAAGTCGCGTCTTACGGCAAATTCAGCCCGTCGGCTTTCCAGTTCCTCCAGGTTTTGTTCATCAAACGCTGCCAGTGCTGCATATTGGGAAAGCGTTGGGGTGGCAATAAAAATATTTTGTGCGAGTTTTTCAGCAGCTTCCACGAAGTCATAGGGAACGATCAGCCAACCGATTCGCCAGCCAGTCATACCAAAATATTTTGAAAAACTATTGATAACAAAAGCATTATCACTATATTCCAGCGCGGTCGGCGCATGTTTGCCGTAAACCAAACCATGATAGATTTCGTCCGAATAAAAGCATCCGCCGCACTCGTTAACCAACTCGATACACTGCTTGAATTCGTCCGGCTCGATTAGCGTACCCGTTGGATTTGACGGCGAGGCAATCAACACGCCTTTTGTCGATGGTGTCCACTGCCGTTTAATCAATTCTGCGGTCAACTGATAATTCGTTGTGGCATCGACGGGAAGCGTTATGGCCTTGCCTTCAAACAGTTTGATGAAATTGCTGTTACAGGGATAACAAGGGTCAGCCATCACGATTTCATCGCCCGGATTCACACTGGCGGCTAGTGCCAGCAAGAAGGCTCCCGACGCACCGGGCGTGACGAATATGCGCCCCTTATCTACTGTCACCGCATAACGGGTTTGATAATAGTCGGCGATTTTTTGGCGTAATTCCGGCAATCCGGCGGCAGGCGTATATTTGATGTCTCCGGTTTGCAGTCGCCGTATGCCTGCATCGACGACGATTTGTGGTGTGGCAAAATCGGGTTCGCCGATTTCCATGTGAATGATGTCGCGACCTTGCATTTCCAATTGCTTGGCACGACCCAGCAATTCCATGACGAAGAATGGTGCAATATCAGAGGTTCGGTTCGCTAATCGGCTTAACATAAGGTCAGGTATATTTTATTGCCCAAAATCATATCAATAATCCTTGCTAACCGCTTACTATTCTGCTAAAAATGCGCGGTTTATAAATTTTGCCAATTAGGAGTTCTTGGATGTCCGATAATCCCAACGCGGGTATGTCGCCTTTCAGTTTTAAGCCTTATGTAGAGAAGGAAGGCGAAGAATACATGAATGAGGCTCAATTGAAACATTTTGAGACCATTCTTAATAACTGGAAAGTTGAATTAATGAAGGAAGTGGATCGTACGGTTCATCACATGCAGGATGATGCCGCCAACTTCCCAGACCCAAACGACCGTGCCACACAAGAATCTGAATTCAGCCTGGAATTAAGGGCGCGTGACCGCGAGCGCAAGCTGATCAAAAAAATTGATGAAGCGCTTAAAGAAATCGAGTCTGGTAGTTATGGCTTTTGTGAGTCTTGCGGTATCGAGATAGGTGTTCGTCGCCTGGAAGCCAGGCCGACGGCAACCTTGTGTATCGACTGTAAAACGCTCGATGAAATTCGTGAAAAACAGATGGGCTAAAGCTAATCTCCGTTCTTGCCTAGCTAAATTCGGCACGAACGGAAATAACTAACCTCCAATAAACCCGTTCGCATTCACGCCCTTTGGGTGCTGAGCTTGTCGAAGTGCAATCTTTGGCGATTCAATTAAAGCCCCAACAATCCCATCCTGATGTGCAGCTCGCTTATATCGGGCGGTTTGCCCCATCACCGACGGGGCCGTTGCACCTCGGCTCTTTACTCACAGCGCTTGCCAGCTTCCTCCATGCCCGTTCCCGTCAAGGTAAATGGTTGCTCAGGATTGATAATCTTGATACCCCGCGCAATAAAGAAGGCTCAATCACCGATATTTTAAATACCTTGGATGCTTTCGGGCTGCACTGGGACGATAGCGTTTACTACCAAAGCCAACATATTGAAAACTATGAGGGCTTTTTGTATAAACTGGAACAAAACCAACTCACCTATCGTTGCAACTGTAGCCGGAAATCGTTGACTGGGATGGTTTCTGACGATGACCATGAAAACAAGCACAATATTTATCCTGGCATCTGCCGAAACAAATCCATAACTCCCGATACTCCTCATGCAATCCGACTTAAAACCGAGCCATGCTCCTTGTCCTTCCATGATGAACTGCAAGGTTTGATTAGCCACAATCTGGGAAAGCAACACGGCGATTTTATTTTAAAGCGCAAAGATGGGATTATCGCTTACCAGTTCGCTGTTGTGGTCGATGATTATTTGCAAGGCGTTAACCATGTCGTGCGCGGCTGCGATTTGCTCGAAGAAACGCCCAAGCAAATCTATCTACAGCAAAAACTGGCTTTGCCTACACCTGCCTACCTGCACGTACCCGTTATTGTCGATCAACACGGCTATAAACTTAGCAAGCAAACCCTGGCAACGGCAGTGGACACAAAGTCGCCCAACAAAACACTCTTTGACTTGCTGGTTTTACTCAAACAAAATCCACCTGATGAGCTTATTGGTACTAAAGTTAATGAATTATTGGGTTGGGCGATTGGAAATTGGCAACCTAATGGTTTGGCATTATGCCGTGCCATTAACTTGTAAGAATTAAGGAAAATCTGTTCTTAAAGAGGGTTAGCCATAGATTAATGGTATGAACAACATTTTCCCAAATATTGACTTTTAACCCTTGAACAGCAACTTTACTGTTGAAAGATGTCATCGACGAGCTTAACCGACTGAACTTTCGCCAGATTATCATGCTCTAAGTGTCCGAGCGGTAAAGACATTGATTCATGCGTCAAGTACAACTACTCAGAGGTATCGCAATCTTCGGGTACTTACAACTTGGGTAAATCGCTATACTTAGATTGGCCTATGTAGTAGCGCCTACCAACTCGTATTTTGCGTCTTGGCTGATCCATTTGGGCTGTTAGTGGTCAATCGGAAGTTTATAACGTCAAGCTGCATTTATCGGGTATCTTATCGACTCGCATTAATTTCGAAACATTTTTTAATACAAACGAGGTGATTATGTTACGTTTCAAATCAAAAAAAATTACATTGCCATTAACTATTTGCTTGCTAACAGCGCTGTTGTCTCCTGCATTAGCCCAGGCAGAGCTTGGTGGTAGTGGCGGTAAAGCTGCACGTGACGCCGCAGAACAAAGGGCTGTGAGAGAAGAAAAAATTGAGAAAAGAAAACAAGAGGCTGAAGCTAAAAAGGCGGCTGAATCCCAACAGGCACAACCCGTAGAAACCCAAACACCTACAGAGGGTCAACAGGAAAAACCGGCTGTACAATAATTTGAAGGATGCGCTTAAAGCGAAGCGTATCAGCCAAGAAAATTAATCAACTCAGACGTAGGTTGGGGTGAGGAACGAACCCCAACAAAGAAAATGAATCCTTATTGTTGGGGTTCACAAGTTCACCCCAACCTACGAACTGGTAGCATTGACGAATCAATCACTGACAGTCGGGCGCGTTGTAACCCAACATTTGTCGTATCCGAATAGCTAATATTGGGTTACGGCTTACCTATTGGGTTACGGCTTACCTTGAGCCGGACGGGGCATGTTGCCCCGTCCGTAAAGTTTCAATTTGGTTCAAAAACGCCACAGTCGGCAAAACGTGAGTGACGGGGTAACATACCCATCACGCGTTCGCATATACTCAAAAAAACCTTTTTAAAAGCATAATGGTTACCTCGGTGCGTGTATTGTTGCTAATAATTTTAGCATTAACAACATTAATAAATGTTTTATTGGTGGCTAAAGGTCAATTTGATGCGTCTGAATTTTTACTCACTACCAGCTCCTTTATTATTTCAATATTAGCTTTGATCATTTTTCATAATCAGATAGATTCCCCTGGTTTAATACAATTGCAGAGCAACGTGAAAGAAGCTCAACA
>JABFSV010000164.1 GCA_013140405.1 Methyloglobulus sp.
CAAAACACCAAAGTGGTAAATATTAGCACCTTGAATTGTGAATAATTCGCTTGCGACAACTACATCAGGTGTCATAAATCCAATTGGAATCCAACTACGGCGTTCAGATGATGTTTTAGGGATTGCAAGAAAATTTTGCGTAGGTTGTCTATCCTCAGCAAATACGGATGGTTTGCTGGCATCTTTCTTTGTTGCTTGCTTTGTGCTTGCTTGTCGAAACTGACGAACTTTCTCGACACGTTCAAGTGTCTTTGGCATTTGCCGAATCTGCCCTGGCGGACATCCTTTTAGCCACAAGCAATATCTTGGTTCTCCGTTAATAAATTCTTCCGCACTTAGGTAAGCCCTGATGAAGGGAGCCACCTCCGGCTCAACGTCAATGAGCGATTTCATTTCTCTGTGCGTTAGTATCAAATGCCCACCATCAGTCGGCTTACTGCCAAAAAGCACCCGGGGAGCTTGACTCACTGATGAAGTTCGGTTTGGTAAAACCACATCCGAAGCATCCACCAAATAAGAATTGATATTCTTGGCTTTAATTTCATGAGCCTCGGACTGGACAGTTTCATAATCGAAAAGCCGTTTGTCTGTCGCGTCATGCAGGGCAAAGCCGACAATGACGCAATGCACACCAGCCTTACCTCTCGCCTCGCTCGACCATTGAAACGTCCTGTGTGCAAAATGTATTTTCGCCCCGCGACGCAATAAGTCAGGCCACAACACGCCTACTTGCTCACCTTGGGTGATGGAGTTGGTGGAGACAAATGCCGTTTTGATTGGATAAGCGTCATTCCAGCAGGGATTGCCGGAATCCAGATCACAAGGATGTGATGCACTTGCCTTCCCTGGAGTTCTCGGCAACTGCTCCCGCGTTTCCCTTCCTCCTGCATCCATGCAGTCGTGGATTCCGGCAATCCCTGCCGGAATGACGGAGTTGGACATATAGTCTGCTGCCTTGCGATACCATGCTGCGACATAATCAAGAAGTCCGGCACTTTTTACGTCATGAAAAATTCTTTCCATGTCGGCTTTTTGTTCAGCGGTTTGGTAGGTTTTCCCTATAAACGGCGGATTACCCAATATGTAACTCAACTCCGCAGGTGCAACAACCTCGCACCAATCCAGCCTTAAGGCATTGCCATGGACGATCTTCGCCGATTTTTTAAGCGGCAAACGCACGAAGTAGCTGCCGAATTCCTCCGACACCCGCATATTCATCTGGTGATCCACCAGCCACAGCGCGGTTTGGGCAATCTGGGCGGGGAATTCTTCTATCTCGATGCCGTAAAATTGGTCTACGTCGCACAAGATGTTCAATTCCGCTACGTCAATGGAGGTAGATTGCGCTTTTCCGTACAGGCTGCGGATGACATCCAGTTCCAACAGGCGCAATTCACGGTAGGCGATGACCAAGAAGTTGCCGCAGCCACAGGCCGGATCAAGGAATTTGAGCTTAGCGAGACGTTGATGAAAGTCGTAAAGTTTCTTGGGCTGGTTTTTTACCCGCTCGAATTCCGCCCGTAGCTCGTCCAGAAACAAAGGCTTTATCAATTTGAGTATGTTCTTTTCCGTCGTGTAATGTGCGCCCAGGTTGCGGCGCAGCTTTTGATCCATGACCGACTGGAACAAGGCACCGAAAATCGCCGGGCTTATGCGGCTCCAATCCAGGGCGCAGCACAGCAGCAGATTCTCGCGCATTTCGGTGTCGAACGAGGCCATCGGCAAGCGTTCTTTAAATAAGCTGCCGTTAACATAGGGAAAAGCGGCGAGTTGTTCATCCAGGTTCTTCAGGCGTTTTTCCTGCGACGCATCGAGGACTTGAAACAACTGCTCCAACCGCATAGCCAAATCACTGCCATCCTCCGCCGTACGCTGTTCAATCAAGTCCTGGAACAGGCGACGTTCAAATATGCTGGTGTCTTCGGCAAACAGGCAAAATAACAGGCGCACCAGATACACTTCCAGATCATGACCTTCATAACCGATGGCCTTGAGCTTGTCATGCAGCTTGCCCATGCGCTCGGCGGCTTTGATATTGGCTGGGTCTTGGTCTTTGTAGCTGGTGGTTTGGTAGCCAGCTATGAAGCCGAACAGTTTGACGTTCTTGTAGAATTCTTTGATGGTGAATTCTTGCTGGCTGTTTTCTTCCAGGTCATAAAGGCGAAAACGGGCAAAATCAGAGACCAGAATATAGCGCGGCAAGTCAATATCTTTCAAGCCAGGAAAATAATCCTTGGCTTGCTGGAAAGCGCGGTCGAGGTTTTTGCCGCGTGATTTGTGTTCAACCAGGATAATGCCGCGCCACAGCAGGTCGATATAGCCGTCGTGACCGTCGGATTTTTTGACCGGCTGCTCAAAAGTGGCGACCCGGCGGCGGCTTACGCCGAAGACGTTGAAAAACGCATCCCAAAAGGACTTAGCTTCTGCATCTTCGGAGGATTCATCCGCCCATTCATGGGTAAACTTCAACGCCCGGTCTTTGATTTCGTTCCAGGATAGTGGCATGATTCTACGGTCTTTTCTAATTTATGATGGTAGCAACTGTAACCTCGATGGAGCTTGCAGAATCGAGGGCTGAACACTTCGATACTCCTCGGTTACGTTACATGTCATCGAGGCCACTTTTTTCCTAGTATAGCTTCTAACGATAATGCTGCGCTTGTTCCAACAACCCTGACCTCTCCAGAAATATCAACAAACCGCCTACCGCAATCACCCCAAAGATAATGGCAAAAGCGATTTTCCAGTAACTATATGGGCGCTCGCCTTGTACATTGCCCGTCCTGCCGTTGATGACGAAACGGTAGGCTTGTTGCTGGTAGCGGAACGCGGCTGACCAAACGGGTAACAAGCAGTGTTTGTAGGTGGTGTTGCGGTGCTGGGTGTTGAATTGATCGACGCGCTGTTGGTCGCCGCCGATGTCGAAGGCAATATCTTGGTAGATTACATTGTCCATTTTGCGTTTGGCTTCATCAAAACCTTGGTCGAGATTGACTTGGTAGTATTCGCTGGTGAAGCCGCTGAGGTAGCTTTCATTGTAAGATTCCAAGTTTACCAAATCCCAGGGTTCGAGTTGATCTAGGATTTGCCTGGGCAATGATTTGCTGGCACCGATCAGCACATCATCAAAAAACCGAGCAACCCTGCCGCGCACTGGTGTCCAGTTGATTTGTGGAACTTGCTTGATTTCATTTACCATTTGTCCATTCCTGATGGTTTGCACTTCCTGGTTAACATAATAAACATCGCCTCGCGCACCTAGATAGGTGCTTTCTGTACTGCTGTCGAAAGTCCAGTAGGGAATGTAAACGCCGATTAGTTTGGCATCGTCATGGGCATATTTTTTGACTTTGTTAGGTGCAAACCATAAGCCATTTAGCCAGCGGCGGAATTGCTGTTTGGCTTGTTGTTCGTTGATTTTAAAAGGTAGCAGGGATTTAGGCGTGATAGGCCGAGTTTGTGCCGTGCTGCTAACAATTGCAGTGCCGCAAAAAGGGCATTCACCCGCATGCACGCTATTGGCGAATTTGAACCCAGCCCCACAAGCGCCGCATTGTATCTGTGCTATTTCCGTAGCGGGCTTGGCTTGCGCCAGTTCGATTAAGGCCTGATGAAAATCGTATTCCTGAATTTCATCATAGCGCCGTCCAATCTCGTTTTCCTGACCGCAATATTGGCAGGTGAGATGCTGCGTCCCTGGCTTGAAGGTCAACAAACCACCGCATTTACTGCACGGAAAACGGTCGATCTTTAGATTGATGGAGTCTTTTTTTAGGGTTTTGAACACGATAGGATTGCCTATGTATGAACGCTAGGCTTAATTATGATTGATTCTGGAGAAATGTTTAAAGGATTTGGATTCCAAGATTAAGTGGCGACTGCTGAATACGAAGCCACCTACTTCTATTTTGCAGCTAGCAGCGTTTTTACAGGATTAAATGTGCGCCTGTGAATTTCCAGGCAACCAAACTTTTCAATTTCCGCGATATGCTGTTTAGTGCCATACCCTTTGTGGATATGGAAAGAAAAATCAGGATATTGCTTGTGGCAAGCTACCATGAGAGCATCACGAGTGACTTTGGCTAAGATGGATGCGGCGCTGATTGCTTTGATTTTGCTGTCGCCTTTGACAA
>JABFSV010000486.1 GCA_013140405.1 Methyloglobulus sp.
ACGCAGGTGATGTTGCTACACTAAACCGGACACATTCCTTAAAATATCTGAAAGAAGGAGAGTGACTAAATGAATCAAGAAAAACCGAAAGTCTATACGGCTGAACTTAGGGAATCGGCGGTAAAGTTGGTCAATGAATCGGATAAACCGATAGCCCAAACCGCGAGGGATATTGGTGTTAATGAAAATACCTTGCATACCTGGATCAGCAAATACAGCTACCCTGTTGAAGCGGGGAGTCGCTATTTTTGCGAAAGCTTGTTTTGAGGACGTCCTGTCCAAACAAGCGGCAAAAACTTAACGCAACCGCTCATGCCTACGGCTGCCCTCGTCCCATACCCAACAAGGGGTATGCAACATCGGTGCGCAATGACTCGACGCGATGTCGTAAAGCTGTGCATTTTCACTCCGCTAACGCTACGTTTCCAGGATTTTCAGCGGCAGAACTGACCACCATCATCCAAAGCATCTTTACCAAGAGCCGGGGCACTTACGGTACCCGGCGAATTAGATATTCGCTGCTTAGGCAGAATTTATCGGCCGGCCGAAGGCGCATAGGCCGATTAATGCGCGATGCGGATTTGGTATGCCGAACCCAGCGTAAGTTTAAAGCGACAACGAACTCAAATCATGGCTTACCAGTTGCCGACAACCTTCTGGATCGCCAAGAATACGACCACGCTGACATCTTCCCCGACCTGGATGCCATCAAAAAACAATTTCATCATCTGGTCAGGACAGTACCCAGCGAAGGCTTGATTATCAACCCAGCTTGCGAAAAAAATATCAGCGGCAGTTTGTCATAAAAACAATAGACATAAACCCATTAAAACAGATGACAATGTATTAATTTTCATGATAGTTTCCTCTAAATATTTGATAAGGTTAGGTTAGCTGGTTGGCATCAATTACCCATTTAAAATATAAGTTTATTTTTCAAAGCCTAAATTCTTAACAGTTAAATCAAAACCACCTCTATTGTGATGCCGTTATCTTGAAGAGTCTGTAAACTAATCGACTACAGATGTGTGAATTATTCACATCATTCTCACGCAGAGCGTGGAACTATTGAGCATTTTTGAGTTTTTTGAGAGATGCTCAGTCACTATTCTTTTGGGGGCGGTCATGGGTCGAACAACCTTACTTCTACTTATTGTCTTTTTTGCCGTTTTTGCCCACGCCAAACCATTACCCCCTGACCAAGTCCCAGGACCCTTAAAACCTTGGGTTGACTGGGTACTGCAAGATCAAACTGAGCTTGGTTGTCCATTCATCTACAACAGTTACGAACAAAAACGCTGTAGCTGGCCTAGCCAGTTGGGCTTGGATTTTACTGCCACGAAAGGCATGTTTGCGATTAGCTGGAGTGTCTATAGGGAAGGCTGGGTAACTTTGCCGGGCGACCAAAAGCACTGGCCGCAAAATGTTACCGCCAATGATAAGGCAGCGACCGTGCTGGACAGGAACGGTGTTCCGTCCATGAAACTGGCGGCTGGCACTTATCACATCAAGGGTGATTTTTTTTGGGATGCGATTCCCGAAAGCCTAGGCATTCCGGCTGAGTCGGGGCTAATTGGCTTACGCATTAACGGCACGACGATAGCCATGCCCAGCATAAGGGACGGTCAACTGTGGCTGACCGAAAACGACATCGGCCAAAAAAAGCCGGAGAATGTCCAAAACAGCCTGGATATCCAGGTGTTCCGTAAAATCACCGATGACGTACCCATGCAGGTGACGACACGCTTGGTGCTGGAAGTGTCGGGTGAGCAGCGCGAAGTCAAATTGGCAAAGCCTGTCCTTAACGATTTTATCCCGCTGAGTTTGCAAAGCCCTTTACCGGCTCGCATTGAAGCGGATGGGCAATTGTTGATACAAGTGCGTCCAGGCCGTTGGCAATTGGATATAGAATCCCGCAGCAGCAAAGAAACCAATGCCATTGCCTTGGCTGCAAGCAATCCAGACTGGCCGAGTTCGGAAATCTGGGTATTTGATGCCCGACCGGATTTGCGTGTGGTTGAGGTGGAACAACTGATGCCGATTGATGCCAGCCAAACCAATGCACCGGAGGAATGGCGGCATTTTCCCACCTATAAAATTAACCAGGGTGAAAGCATGGGGTTAAAGGTCATCCGTCGGGGCGATCCCGAACCTGAGCCTAACCAACTATCAATCAACCGGAAATTGTGGCTGGATTTTGATGGTGCGGGTTACACCATCAACGACACGATCAGCGGCAAGATGACCAAGGGCTGGCGGCTGGATGCCCTGCCGGAAATGCAGTTGGGTAAGGTCAGCCTGGACGGCAAAAGCCAGTTGATTACCCTGACGGAATCGGGCAAGCAAGGCGTGGAAGTTAGGAAAGGCACGATTGCGCTGGATGCCGATAGCCGTAGCGTGGGCAATATCAAATCCATCAGCGCCGTGGGTTGGGCGCAAAATTTCAATCAAGTCAACGCGGAATTGAATTTACCGCCAGGCTGGCGTTTGCTCGCCGCGAGCGGTGTCGATAATGTGCCGGATACCTGGATAGCACGGTGGACGTTGCTGGATTTATTTCTGGTGTTGATTGCGGCATTGGCAACCAGCCGCTTATTCGGTCGGTGGTGGGGGCTGTTTGCCTTGTTGACACTGGTTTTGATTTGGCATGAGGCGGGTTCGCCCCAGTATGTCTGGCTCAATATCCTGGCAGCTACGGCGTTATTAAAAGTGCTGCCGCAAGGCAAGTTTTTGACCTCTATGACTTGGTACCGGAATACATTTTGGCTGGCATTAGTCCTGATTGTCGTTCCGTTTATGGTCAACCAAGTGCGGACGGGGCTTTATCCGCAGTTAGAATATCCTTGGCAAAGTGCAGTGTTTCCGACGGCTGTGCCTAGCCCTGCGCCGCCTATTGCGATGAACCAAGCGACATCGGCAATGGATGCCATCGCTCCCGCAGCCGAACCCATGCAGGAACAGGAAATGGCGAAATCCATCATGCCAGAACGGAAAAGGAAATACGGTTCCGGTGGCTTAGACAGTTCATCATACGAATTAAGCGCCGATTTCAGCCGCTACGACCCCGATGCTAAAGTGCAGACCGGCCCAGGCCTGCCGCAGTGGCAATGGCACAAGGTGCATCTGTCCTGGAACGGATCTGTGGATGCTGGGCAGGAGTTGGGGTTGTGGTATCTCTCGCCCACGCTTGTGATGTTGTTGAATTTCATTCGGGTTGCCTTGGTGACTGTGCTGACTTTGCTCATGTTTGGTTTGGCTGGAAAACTTAAATTCAAGCTCAAAACCGCGTCCCCTGCCTTATTGTGGTTGCTGGTGCTACCACTATTGGCAACACCAACGCAAAAAGCCTACGCGGATTTCCCAACACAAGAAACGCTGGATGAACTGAAAAATCGCTTGCTGGAAGCGCCTGACTGTCTCCCCAACTGCGCCCAAATCCCGCAGATGAATGTGGCAATCAACGAGAAAGCCGTCGAAATAATCCTGCAAATCCACTCCCAGCAAGCGGTTAACGTGCCGCTACCTGCGGCTTATGAACAATGGTTTCCCAATCAGGTCACAGTTGACGGCAAAACGGCGACAGGGCTTTATCGTAATGCAAACAGCTTATGGCTGTATGTGCCTGAAGGCGAACACCAGCTTGTACTGCGCGGTGCAGCACCGTTGTTGGCGACGTTTACCTTGCCTTTGCCCTTAAGGCCGAATCGCGTGACGGTTGAAACCGCACAGAGCGGTTGGCAAGTCAGTGGGCTGCAAGACAACGGGCAGGTGGACGATCAACTGCAATTCAACCGCACCAGCAAGGCAGCGAATAACGCCCAAAGCACAAACCTTACCCCCGTCCTGTTGCCGCCCTTCGTCAGAGTCGAACGCACCTTGCAACTGGGACTGGACTGGCGGGTGATTACCCAAGTTATCAGGCAGTCGCCAGCCGATTCTGCGGTTGTGTTGGAGCTTCCCTTATTGGCTGGGGAATTGGTGACAACACCTGGCATCCACGTCAAAAATGCCAAGGTCGAAGTCAACATGCCAGCTCAACAAACGGTTATGCAATGGGAATCGACTTTGGAAAAATCCGAAAAGATTACCTTTGCCGCCGCACAAACCAACCAGTGGATAGAGGTGTGGAAAGCGGATGTCAGCCCCATCTGGCATATTGAGTCCAGCGGGATTACCGTCATCCATAACAACAACGAAGGGCAATGGCTACCGGAATGGCATCCCTGGCCGGGCGAAACAGTGGCCTTGCAAATAACCCGCCCCAAGACACTGGAAGGGCAAACCTTAACGATAGACAGCAGCCAGTTATCCATCAAGCCAGGTAAACGGTCGCTGGATGCGGATTTGACGATAAGTATCCGAAGTTCACAAGGTTCGCAACATACATTGACCCTTCCAGAACAAGCCGCGTTGCAATCCGTGGCGATAAACGGGCAGACATTACCCTTACGGCAAGAAGGCAGAAAGCTTACCTTGCCGATCAATCCCGGCAAGCAGGACGTGACGTTAAGCTGGCAAGAGCAATCCGAAATCTCAAGTGTCACGAAAACACCCCAACTTGATTTAGGCCAAGCCAGTGTCAACACGCGGCTCAATATCAGCTTAGGCCAAGACTGCTGGGTGTTGTTTGTTTGGGGGCCAAAGCTAGGGCCTGCGGTGTTGTTCTGGGGCGTATTGGTCGTGATCGTCATCTTGGCGATTGGCTTGGGTAAAGTCCCGCTGACACCGTTGAAAAGCTGGCATTGGTTCTTATTGCTGCTAGGCTTAAGCCAAGTGCCGATGGAGTCTGCTTGTTTGGTCGTCGCGTGGTTGATGGTCTTGGGTTGGCGAGGGTTACGACCTAACAACAACTTCAAATACTTCAACTTATTGCAAGTAATCATCGGCCTATTCACCGTATTCTCCCTAGCAATACTGGTGTTTGCAGTTGAACAGGGCTTATTGGGCGGCTCGCCCAATATGCAGATCACGGGCAACCAATCCTCAGCTTTTGATTTAAACTGGTACCAAGACAGAAGCTCGGCCACTTTACCGCAAGCAACCGTTGTTTCTGTGCCACTTATGGCTTATAGGTTGCTGATGTTAGTTTGGTCATTCTGGCTGGCCTCATCGTTACTAAACTGGCTGAAATGGGGTTGGAACTGTTTTGCAACCAACGGGTTATGGAATAAAAAAGCCGAGAAAGGGCAAGGAAAACCCGTTGTTCCAGAGCTCAAATAATCTAAAAAACACCTTGCTGTTTAGAAGTTGCCTACCAATTGAAATGGGATAACAATTTAAAATGGAAGAATTCTACAATGGTAAAGTATTGGTATGACAGGACATTTTAAAGACAACCAAACTATTGCCAAACGCGACCTTTCTGTCTTGTGGCATCCCTGCACACAAATGAAAGACCACGAAACCTTTCCGATAATCCCAATCAAAACAGGACAGGGCGTTTGGCTGGAGGATTTTGATGGCAACCGTTATTTGGATGCAATCAGCTCCTGGTGGGTCAATTTGTTTGGACATACCAATCCCACTATCAATGCGGCATTAAAAGACCAACTTGATACGCTGGAACACGTCATTTTTGCTGGCTTTACGCATGAATCCGCGATTAAGCTGGCAGAAAAGCTGGTGGAAGTCACGCCAACAGGTCTTAACCGTTGTTTTTATGCCGATAATGGTTCTGCGGCTGTGGAAGTTGCGCTCAAGATGAGTTTTCACTATTGGCGGAATCTTTGTCATAACCCAGGCCAACCCAAAAAGACCAAATTCATTACACTGGAAAATAGCTATCATGGCGAAACCTTGGGCGCTTTGGCAGTCGGCAATGTGCCGCTGTATAAGGAAACTTATGCGCCGTTATTGATGGATGTGATTACCGTGCCAAGCCCAGATTGCTATCACCGCGAAGATGGCGAATCTTGGGCAGCGTATTCATCACGCCGTTTTGAGTTGATGGAAAATACGTTGCGGGATCATGCGGAAACGGTTTGCGCGGTGATTATCGAACCTTTAGTGCAATGCGCCGGCAATATGCGGATGTACGATCCGGTGTACTTAAAATTACTGCGCGAGGCTTGCAGCAAATATAATGTGCATCTTATTGCTGATGAGATTGCCGTCGGTTTTGGGCGAACTGGAACGCTATTTGCGTGCGAACAGGCCGCAATTACACCCGACTTTATGTGTTTATCGAAAGGTTTGACGGGCGGTTATTTGCCCTTGTCGGCAGTGCTGACAACCGATGACATTTATCAGGCGTTTTATGATGATTACCAAAAGCTGACGGCATTTTTACATTCGCACAGTTACACAGGTAACGCACTGGCATGTAGGGCTGGACTTGCAACACTAGAGATTTTTCAACAGAAGAATGTCATTGAAAACAACCACAATCTTTCAATTCTTATGGCACAAGTCAGCGAACGCTTCCATGACCATCCTCATATTTCAGATGTTCGGCAAACAGGCATGATAGTGGCAATTGAGATGGTCAAAAACAAACACACCCGCGAACCTTATCCCTGGCAGGAACGGCGTGGGCTGCGGGTTTATCAATATGCCTTGTCCAAAGGGGTGTTATTACGTCCACTGGGCAATGTCATTTATTTTATGCCACCTTATATTATTAACGAGGACGAGATTCGGTTAATGGCTGACGTGGCTTGGGGCGGCATACAGCAAGCGACAAGGGATTAAGACGTGCGTATTTCCAGATTGTATGTGCCGTTACCATTAGCATTGAACGAACAGGTCGAACTGGATGATGACAGTGGGCATTATGTCCGCACCGTGCTACGTCTAAAAAAAGATGATGCCATTATCTTGTTTAATGGCAAGGGCGGGGAGTACGTCTGTTTGATTAGCGAAGTCAGTCGCAAAACCGTGCTGATTGCAACGAAATCCTGGTCTGACCGTAACGTAGAATCGCCCTTACAAGTCACTTTGGGATTGGGCATTTCGCGTGGTGACCGCATGGATTTATCGGTACAAAAAGCGGTGGAATTGGGCGTCCATCAGATTACACCACTGATGACAGAACGCTGCGTCGTGCAGCTTAAAGGTGAAAAAAAACCGCAACGCTTGCAGCACTGGCAAAAAATCGTCCAACATGCGGCGGAACAAAGCGGCAGGACTGTGTTACCTGAATTAATAGAGATAGCAGCTTTACAAAACTGGGTAGGCAACCAACAAGGACTGAAAGTGTTTCTTGATCCTTATGCAGAACAGTCATTGGCACAACTACAACCTGACGGCATGAAAGTGACTTTACTGACCGGCCCCGAAGGCGGATTCGCCGACCAGGAACGCAACATTGCAAAAGCGGCAGGATTTATCCCAGTACGATTAGGAAGCCGGATATTACGGACGGAAACCGCAGCTATTGCGGCATTAGCCGCCGTGCAGATGTTATGGGGAGATTTTCGCGCATGAGGCGTTGCGCCTATGTCTTAGCTCCACTGATGGTGTTGCTTTTCGCTACTTTTCTTGCCTGCATCCTGGCTTATTTTTTGGTGCTTATATGGGATGATGCCCTGTCGTTTCGGACGATCATCAGAAAATCTACCCAGTTATTTATGGTGTTGAGCATTTTTCCAGCAATGCACTATCTGAAATTAAACAAGGTTGACCTGGGCTTTTCGGCGAGACCTCGCTTTATTAAGCACGTATTACAGGGTGTCAGCTTGGGGTTCATTACCTTAATGCCCGTATTCATCGCTCTTTACCTGCTCGGCGTGAATACTATTGATGAATCCCAACCCTGGACACTCTTCTGGATAAGCAAAAAACTGGTCATAGAATTATTGCTTGCCCTGGTCATTTCATTGTTTGAAGAACCTGTTTTTAGAGGCATATTGTTGACAGGATTAAGCAGAAAACTGTCAGTTTGGTCAGCGATTATAATCAGTGCCTTTTATTACGCCATCCTGCATTTTCTGGATAGCAAAACCCAAATACCTGCCCAAGAAATCAACTTGTTCAGCGGCTTTAAATTACTGGGAGAAGCGTTTACACATTTGCTAAACCCTGAAATCCTGTCGGCATTCTTTGCCTTATTTACGGTCGGCGTATTCTTGGGTGTGCTAAGAACCCAGGCGAAAGTTAGTTTAGGGCTGTGTATAGGCTGCCATGCCTGTTGGGTATGGCAGATTAAATTGAGCAAAAGCCTATTCAACATTAATCCCAGTTCAGATTATCTCTATCTGGTCAGTAGCTATGATGGCGTTATCGGCCCGTTGGTGACAACATGGTTAATTTTGGCAATTGTTGGTTATTTTATGTACCAACGGTTCAATTTACCCCGTTCATAACCTGAGATGCTTAAGGAATCTCTGATTAAGTCCTTCGACAAGCTCAGGACGAACGGTAACTCGTTGATTCCGTTCGTGGTGAGCCTGTCGAACCATGATCGGAATCAACGAGTTCAGAGTTTCCTTAATTTGGTGCGTATGTCATCTACTGGTCTACAATCCTTATGGAAATTATCTATAAAACCGTACCTGTATTATCTGCATAAATGAACAAACCTTTAATGCCGACTTCAAAAGCACAGAGCAATGCGGATCCATTGCCTGCCCGTAAGCCACGTAAACGATCCCCAAAAAAATCGGCAAATACTGTTCCGCCATCTAATTTGCGGCAAAAACTTCTGTTTGTCACGATTGAAGCGCTTTCTCTTACCACAATAGCAATCTATGTAATTGTGGTGGTACTGGGAAATGCGGCTAACTGGTTTTCCGGCACCAGCTTTTTAGGCAGTTTACTGCCTTTCGCGGCAGGTGTTATGGCATTGATTTTGGCATCCACCGCTTTTCTGCTCGCCTGGTGGAAATTACGTGCTTATTTAAAAACCCATTCAACAATTTTAATTCCAATCAGCGCGATAAGCCTTGTTTTGGCAGTTGCATTGCTGTCCGGGCAAGATAGGCTAGGCCAATCAATCGGTCAGTTCCGCACCTTGGTTGGCGGTAAGCATGAAGCCAGCCGAGTCACGCTCAATCACCAAGTGTTTGCTGCCTATCGGCGTTATAACTCGACTAACCTGAACAAAATGATGCAACGGGCCGAGCCTTATAATGCTGCGATTGCCGAAGCTGCTGCGGAATTTGACATCGACCAGAATCTTCTGCAAGGTATCGCGGCAACGGAATCCTCCTTCAATCCCAGGGACAGTAATGATGGCGGCCACGGTTTGTTCCAAATCACGGCAGTGCCTAAATCCGTGCTGGAAGAATCGAAAGAACATTTGAAAATAGAGCAGCTATCCTTATACGATCATCGGCATAACGCGTTTATCGCCGCCGCTACCTTCAAACATTATCTGGCAGAAATGAAGAACGATGTGTTCCTTGGCTTGTTGGCCTACAACATAGGCCCTGCAAATGGTGGGCTTCGCTTCATCATGAAAAAATACGGCGTGACGGATTTTATTACCATTCAACCTTATTTGCAGTTACTGCCCCGCGATTACCCAATTCGGGTGCTGTCTTATGCGTTGGCATTTCGGATCTGGCAAAAGCAGGGCAAACTTTTACCTTATCAAGAGGACAGTAACGCTATGCAAATACAAAGGCTTGGTGTGCCAGGCTTGCCTTAAATCTCTGGCGGAACGCCGTGTTTAATGAAAAATCCCCAAGCAATTTCCCACAGCGCCAAGCACTTTTAAAACCCGTTGAACTGATAGGTTTTTACTAATAAACACCTTAGGTTATACTTGCTGATAATAAAAAATTGTCCTCAGGCCTAGCAACAGCCAATTAAACACAGCACCTAATTATACTTCTACCATGGAAACTCAAAAATCTACACCTTTTGCAAGTCGAACGCTTAGCCTCCTGATTATTTCGGGAGCGCTTTCCGGTTGTTCGACAACGCCAACCACGCAAGCTGACAAAGACCCGTGGGAAAGCTGGAATCGTGATGTCCATGGTTTTAATACCGATGTAGATGATGCCATCCTAAAACCTTTAGCCAAAGGTTATCAGGACGTAACGCCGAATCCGGTTGATGAAAGCATAACCAATGTTTTCAGCAATATTAATGATATAGGTGTGACTATCAATGATTTTTTGCAATTGAAATTTACTCAAGGCGGTATGGATGCCAGCCGTTTCCTGATTAACACCACGGCGGGAGTGGTCGGAATTTTTGATGTCGCAAAAATGATCGACTTACCTAAACATGATGAAGATTTCGGTCAAACCTTAGGGTTTTGGGGCGTCCCATCGGGTTCTTACATGGTGCTGCCGTTCCTGGGGGCCAGCACACCCAGGGATACCGTTGGCTTGATTGGCGATGCACTTTTTAATCCGCTGACCTATGTTTCATTTTTCGGCGGATTTGCCGCCAATGCCGCCACCGCCGCCGCTACCGGAGTTGATGTCACCGATACCCGATCCGACTTGATGTCATCGGAAAAAATCCTCAATGAAGCATCGGTAGACCGCTATGATTTCGTTAAAAATGCTTATCAGCAACGTCGTGAATACCTGATCCATGACGGCAACCCACCCGAAGAAAGCAATGATCCGTTATTGGAAGAAGGGCTTGGAGATGGCGCTGCCGAAGGTTCAGCGGGCAATTCAACCCAGAATAACCTGACAAGCACACCTAGTTCGGGAGTACCTGCAAGCCAAAATCCTAACGCTGTCACCATCATCAACAATTCCACCACAATGCCAAAAGAAGCAGCTTCCGATGCGCCTGCGGTTATAGATAATTCAAAGCATCTTTTGGATTTGTCTGCGCCGGATGAGTAGCGAGAGTCCCATGTCAAAAGCACCTTACCCTGAAAACTGGAGCGATATAGACAAAACTCTTTATAATCGCTCGGTTAGGGTGTTTGACACGGTAAGGAAGGTGCTCAGCGTCAAAATGAAGCTACATGCTGAAACCCAGGTACAGCAAGGCGACATCTTTCTTTTCAACCATTTTTCGCGGTTCGAAACCTTCATCCCGCAATTTCTGATCTACGAACAAACAGGCGCTTATAGCTGCGCCATCGCATCCGGTGAGTTTTTCCAGCAAGACACGGTAATGTCAAGATACCTGCAACATGTGGGCGTTTTCCCGCACGACCATGACCGCCTGTTTTCTTTGCTGACAACCCAAATATTCCGTGGACGTAAGGTCATCATCTTTCCTGAAGGCAGCATGATCAAAGACCATCGGGTCATTGACGATGAAGGCAATTACGGCATTTATTCGCGCATGACAGGGCAACGGCGCAAGCAACATACTGGCGCAGCAGTCTTGGCACAAGGCGTAGAAGCCATAAAAATTATCATCCGCCACGCCTATCACAATAAAGACCATAAGCAACTGGTCTGGTGGAAAGAGCAGCTCCGACTCGACAGCCTAGATCAATTGCTCACTTCCGCCCTCAAACATACCCTGATTATCCCTGCCAATATTACGTTTTACCCACTGCGGACTTCAGAGAACTTATTATTAAAAGCTGTTGATTTTTTTACCGATAATTTAAGCCTCCGGCAAACCGAAGAGCTGCTCATTGAGGGAAATATCGTCCTAAAAAATACTGATATGGACATTCGTATGGGAAAACCCCTCGAACCGTTTGACCGTCGGTTTTTTGGTAGCCATTACCTCCTGCAACAAGTAATGGCTAAAGCCAAATCAGTGGACGAAATATTTACCTTACAAGCGAAGCCCAAAGATTGGCAACAACTCTATTTGGGACATTACTTCAAAAATGCCGCCAATACGACCCGCGACAAGTATATGGAGGAGATTTACCTTAACGTCACCATCAATTTAAGCCATCTTGCCTCAACCTTAATCATGCACCTGATTAAGCAAGGGCAATCGCAGATTGAACGGCAAAGTTTTTTTACCGCACTCTATATCGCGGTCAAGCAGTTGCAAAACAATACCAGCATCAATTTGCACCGTAGCTTACTCAATCCAATTGATTACAGCCAACTCATCAGTGGCACCAACAACCGTTTTGAACATTTTATCTCGGAAGCAATAAATGCAGGGCTAATCAGCGAATACAAAACGCGTTACCATTTGTTGCCAAAATTACTGGAACAACACGACTTTGACAGCATCCGCCTGGAAAATATCATAGCCGTCTATGATAACGAAGCCAAACCCATTAAGGTGGTCCGCGAAACCATGATCCATGCGCTAGCGGAATGCGACACTGTCGATCAACAAGAACTTGCCGCTTGGCATTTCGAGGACGAATGCCGCGATTTAAGCTGGGAACACCACGCCTATAACAAGTCCATCTACGATGACATCAACCAAGACGAAACCGCTACTGCCGACCCAAACCCTTTTTTCCTCGAACCGCGCGACGACGATGAGAATGGCATAGGCATTCTCCTGATCCACGGCCTGCTCGCCAGTCCTGCCGAACTTAAGGATTATGGTGAATATCTCGTCAAGCAAGGTTACACGGTGATGGGCGTTCGGCTCAAAGGGCATGGCACGTCGCCTTACGCCCTGCAAAACCAGACTTGGCAAGACTGGTATAACTCCGTCATTCGTGGATACAACATCCTAAAAGCGCATTGTAACCAGATTTTCGTGACCGGATTTTCTACTGGCGGGGCTTTGGCACTTAAACTGGCCGCCGAACATTTTCCCGAAATCATCGGCGTTAGTGCCGTCGCTTTGCCGATAAAATTTATTAATCCTGCGTTTCCACTGATACCTTTAATTCATGGCACCAATAGGCTGGTGGATTGGTTATCATCATTTGAAGGCATCAAGCCTTTCTTTGAGAACGACACGGAACATCCCACCATTAACTATCGCCATGTTCCCGTCAAAAGCCTGTACGAGCTAAGGCGACTGATTGAAAACATGGATAATTTTGCCCCCCTTTGTACGGTTCCCGTGCAGATTTTGCAGGGCGACAATGACCCCGTTGTTTCTTTTAAAAGCGCCCAGGAAATTATGGGCAAACTTACTTGTAAAAACAAACAGCTAAAAGTCATAACGTCAAACCGCCACGGCATGTTGATGGAGAATATTGGCGGCACATGGGAAAGTATCGACGAATTTATGAAAGGCTGCATCAATGAAACGAAAGTAAATTAACCCTGTCTTAGCGTTAAACAAATAGCCACCCAAAAAGAGTTTTACACTGCTTAGATAGGAACGAGAAAGTTTGTGGTAATGAGGTATAACGGGAGAAAAACTAGTGAAAAACATTGTTATTGCCGGATATTGCCGATCACCCTTCACGCCGGCACAGAAAGGGAGTTTAGCAAGAATAAGGCCTGACGACCTGTTGGCACAAGTAGTCAAATGCTTGGTCAATAAATCTAACGTTAATCCAGACGACATCGAAGATTTGATAGTCGGCTGTGCCTTTCCCGAGGGTGAGCAGGGGCTAAATATCGCACGTCTTGCTGTCTTCTTAGCCGGACTTCCAGATTCCGTCGCCGGGATGACCTTAAACCGTTTCTGCGGCTCGTCCATGCAAGCGATCCATATTGCGGCAGGCGCGATCCAGATGAATGCTGGGGAAGTGTTTATCTGTGCGGGTGTTGAGTCCATGAGCCGTATCCCAATGGGTGGCTACAACAATATGCCTAATCCTGCGCTTTATGAGACGTTCCCCCAGGCCTATATCAGCATGGGTGATACGGCGGAGAATCTCGCCAAAAAATACCACATCGACCGTATACCCCAAGAAAACTTTGCCTTGGAAAGCCAAAAGAAAGCCTATGCCGCACAGCAACAGGGACGTTTCGATGAGGAAATTATCCCGATCTCATCTAAATCGGGCTTAATTGACAAAGATGGTTGTCTGCGTCCTGATTCAACCCCTGAAGGCTTAGCGGGACTAACTCCGGCATTCCAGGTAACAGGTACAGTAACGGCTGGTACATCATCACCCTTAACAGACGGAGCCGCCGCCGTATTGGTGTGCAGTGAAGACTATGCCAATGCCCATAAACTGACTAAATTGGCACGTATCAAGTCATTTGCGGTTTCTGGTTGTGCGCCGGAAATCATGGGAATCGGCCCAGTTAGAGCAACACAGAAAGCATTGTCACGCGCTGGATTGACCTTGGCTGACATTGACATTGTTGAATTGAATGAGGCTTTCTCTGCACAGTCATTAGCTGTCCTTAAAGAATTGCCAATTCCTGCCGACAAACTCAACCTTGATGGCGGCGCAATTGCCCTTGGTCACCCGCTGGGCGCAACCGGCGCACGGATTACCGGCAAAGCTGCCAGCCTATTGCAGCGGGAAAATAAACGCTATGCGTTAGTGACGCAATGTATCGGCGGAGGTCAGGGAATAGCCACTATCCTGGAGGCTATCCAATGAACATCCAAAAAGTGGCGGTCGTTGGTGCTGGCGTGATGGGCGCAAGTATTGCCGCGCATATCACTAATGCAGGAATACCCGTTTATTTACTCGATATTGTCCCTTCCGACGCGACCAATCGCAATATCATTGCTGAAACGGCTGTCAAAAAACTGTTGGAAAGCGACCCAGCACCTTTTATGGACAAAAAAAATGCCCGTCTGATTACCACAGGCAATATTGAAGACCACTTGCAATGGCTGGCCGATGCCGATTGGGTGATTGAAGCGGTCATCGAAAATCCACAAATAAAACAATTGCTGTACCAAAAGCTGGACGCGGTTTGTAAACAAGACTGCCTGATTTCCTCAAACACCTCTACCTTACCTTTGGGCTTATTGGTCAAAGATATGCCGGACAGCTTCAAGCGGCGTTTCATGATTACCCATTTCTTCAACCCGCCCCGCTACATGCGTTTGTTAGAGCTGGTTTCCAGCACAGCAACAGATTCCGCATTCGTCGAAGTCGTCAGCCAGTTTGCCGACATTAAGTTAGGCAAAAACTGCGTGACATGTAAAGACACTCCAGGCTTTATTGGCAACCGGATAGGCATTTACTGGCTGCTCTATGGCCTCTTGGATGCAATAGAAAATGGCATAACGGTTGAACAAGCTGATGCGGTCATGTCCGCACCTTTTGGAATCCCTAAAACAGGCATATTCGGCTTACTGGATTTAGTGGGACTGGATTTAATTCCCTCTATCTTGAAGGGGATGAAACTGGCGTTGCCGCCCCAGGATGCCTTTCATGAAGTCAATCGTTTACCTGACATCGTGCAAAAAATGATTGCCGACGGCTATACAGGCAGGAAAGGGAAAGGTGGGTTTTACCGATTGAATAAGGCGGATAAGACGCGTATCAAAGAGTCGATTAATCTTGTTAGTGGTGACTACTCCAAAAGTGAAAAAGCCGATTTGGGTGCAACCAAAGACACCCAAAAAGCTGGCCTTCAAGCGTTGTTATCGCACCCTGACCCCGTCGCCCAATATGCGTGGCGTGTCATTTCCCACACCTTATGCTACGCCGCCAGCCTTGTTCCTGACATTTCAGACGACATCACTGGGATTGATGCTGCCCTGCGCGACGGCTACAACTGGAAGTTCGGTCCGTTTGAGTTGCTTGACCAAATCGGCGTGCCTTGGTTTGTCGATAAGCTGAAAGCCGAAAACCGATATATTCCACCGTTGTTAGCTAATAATTCCAGCCTATATTCAATAAGTTCAGGTCGATTAGCGTTTGCCGACCTTACGGGGAAATATCATCCTGTGCAACGGGCGGAAGGTGTCTTGCTGCTATCCGACATCAAACAACAAAGCAAACCCGTTCTTGAAAACGCCTCCGCTTCGCTTTGGGACATCGGTGACGGCGTAGCTTGCCTGGAATTCCACAGCAAAATGAATACGTTGGACATGGATTCCATGGCGATGATTAACCAAAGCATAGCCACGGTCAGTAAGGAATTCAAAGCCTTGGTTATCCATAACGATGCAGAAAACTTCTCCGCTGGCGCTAACCTTGGCCTGTTGATGAAGGCTATCCATGAAAGCGATTGGTCGACTGTGGGGTTGCTTATAAAGACAGGGCAACAAACTTATCAGCGGCTGAAATATGCATCCTTTCCCGTGGTGGCAGCACCTTCCGGCCTCGCATTAGGTGGTGGCTGTGAAATACTGTTGCACTGCGATGCTGTCCAAGCCCATGCCGAACTGTATATGGGCTTAGTGGAAGTCGGCGTTGGTCTCATTCCCGGTTGGGGCGGTTGCAAAGAATACCTGCGCCACTGCTTACAACAACCCAAACG
>JABFSV010000159.1 GCA_013140405.1 Methyloglobulus sp.
ATCTGTCGCTGGTTTTTTGGTTTTTGCTTTTTTAATCGTTTCTGCCATGTTTCTCTCCGCCGTTGTTAAAATAGTTGTGCTGCCCAAGGCGTTTGGAATAAGCCGCAACCCATTTGGCAAACACCTTTGTCCTGGCATTATAGTCACCGTTACACTTGTGCACTGGCCAACCACAGGTCGTGCTTATTGCACAGGCTGAGCGCGTAAATGGCACCGCTGTAACCTTTAAGCGTAAAGGTTGATTCTGCCGTCTTGTCCTGGGTCGGCTCAAACAGGTGTTCATCGATAAATTTATAATGTTTGTCCAACAGGACATGTTTGACGATGTAATGTTCGTAAGCCTTCATTTCGTGGGGGGTGACGATTTTGACGGTGGTGCCGCCCGCCGCCTTGGTGATTTCCACAACCGGCAAATGGGTGGCTTCTTTGCCCACCCAGCGCCCCAACGACACTTTGGTGTAGTAAATGTCGCTGGGGCCGGGCACCGGTTGGGCAGCTTTGGCCTGTGCCAGGGTTGGTGTGACGAGGCCAAGTCCTGCGCTGGCTAAGCTCAACTGGATAAATTTGCGGCGTTCCATCGTTTTTCCTTATGGGTAGCTATCGGTTAAAAGTTAGGGTTTTAGGTTCAGTAGGGGTTCGCAGTGGTGCGCTTGAATTACCCTTGGGTTCATGTCATCACCAACAGCGACGAAACGGCATCTGAATACCCGTCCAGCATTGCTGACAGGGTATTGTGGTACAACGCCTTAAAGGCCATTGAAGGCTGGTCTTTTATCAAAGTGACAACATCCGCCAGGGTCGCGTAACTGGCGGTCACCATGATTTCCGCGCTGCCAGCCACCGATGCCAAATAGGCGGTGGCCGGGGAAAACGTGGCCACCATGTACTGCCCCGGATTGTCCAGCAAAAACTGCAAGTCCCGCTCAAGGATGCCATAGGCTTTAGCTGCCAATCGGGTTGCCGGCGCCAATGTTTCGAGCGTGGCCTGTTGGGGGGTTGTCCCAAAAGGCTTGTAGATAATGGAGCGTCATTTCTTTGCCCGTGCTTATCTGGGCTAGCCAGTGCTGATATATAGGAAAGGCATCGCCTTGGGCTTGGGCAACCAAGTCGGCGCTACCATTGCGTATCTGCCCGAACCAGTTTGACGAGGTTTCGACCGGATGCGCGTAGAGCTGTTTGGCGGCGGCTACCATAAAGCTGGTGGCATCCGCCAAACCGCTGAGCATGTCTTGATACTCGACATTCAACTGTTCCTTAACCTGGGCAACCAGTTTTGCGGTTGGCAACACCAGCTTGTTTTCCAAGTCAGGCGTATGATGGGCTATATCATCAAGTTCGTTAAGTAGGGCCATCATGTCCTCCATTGGTAAAGTCGACGCAGCAGTTGAAGCAAACGCATCATATGGGAAAAGCGGTAGGTGGCAGTTTTTCTGATGTGGGTCATGTTATTGGGCAGGGACGGCCATTTGAAGGTGACAAGGAAGCTAACCCGTTAGCCGTACCGAGGCCGCCAAATAGTCTTCCAGGAAGGTCGCCACCTCTTCGCAGTCGATGGGGCTATGGGCTTCATCCGTTTGCATGCCCACAATGCATTCTGCCAGCGCGGTGATGGCGTCCCAGTTTGAAGGTTGGTTGATGAAGCTGTAAGCCTCCAAAAACAGCCCGGCCAGTTTTTGCATGCGGCCTGCCTGGTCAGGCACCAAGCATTCCAGGTATTCGGTGATGGTGTCCATGGCCGCCTTGCCGCCATAAAACTGTAATGCGCCCAGGTAAACCAAGGTGGCACTGAAGGGCTTGCCGTCACGCAAGGCGACATATTTGGCTTCTGCCAACGACCCTGCCAGCAGGTTGGCCACATCGGCTTCGAACGCACGGCGGCATTGTCCTTGGTCAAGTGGGGATAAGGCTTGTGTCGCATCGGCAAACGAGTGGGGCAGACTTTGAACCAGACACCCCCCTTCAAGGGTTGCCCTGTATTGGTATAGATTACGCGGGGATCGACCTAACTGTTGCCCATTGCGTGCCTGGGGTTTGAAAACAATTTGGAAATGCACGTCGGGCAATTGCTTTTGCCGGTTGCCAAGGCAGATGGCCACGGCATGGCCGGCCTGGTGATAAGCCGTGCGCTTGTCAATCTGGGTTCGAGTACCGAGGTTGGCATTGGTGTTGACGGTGGGATGTTCGCATCTCATAATGGCCTCGAGTAAAAGGATGCGGATTGGGCTATAGTGCTATATGGCGTTAATCCGCATTAGAGAGGTAGGAAGCAAACTAACGGGAGGATAAACGCCACAAAAGTTAGGCATAGTCTAACGGCTTTATTAATGCTTGGGAATGCGGCAAATTGTCGCACCCCAAGCGGCCACGATATCGCGCAAGAATCAATGCTTTAATAAGTTTGCAAGGGGGCAGCGTGTGACGACCTGGAATAACCTTGACTGTTTTATTGTTGCCCCTGATTCATGTGTCTTGTTGAATCTTTGGGCAAATCCGTGGGCCATAGGTTCGACCTGCCAATTCTTGCGCCAATTGCCCTACGCGAGCATTAAGCTTCTGGACCGCCTTAAAGGTCACGACCCGCCGGGCCGTGACGGCCGTCTTCACCGGTTTTGCGCTTCCTGCCCGGACGGCTGCCTTTGTCGATCAAGGCAAAATTGCCGAACCCGGAAAGCTTTACGGGCCTGCCCTGCGCCAAGCCTGTAATGATTTAATTAAACCGGACACTTCTAGACACAGATTTATAATGTCATAAGAGGTGAACATGAATAATCAAATAAAGCGCCCCAACCCTAAATTCACATTAGAATTTAAACAAGATGCAGTCAAGTTAGTCACTGAAAAAGGCTATACCCATCAACAAGCGGCAGATAGCCTGGGTATTTCGTTGAGTGCGATAGGCCGTTGGTCGAGGGCAGGACGAGGCCCTACAAATCCCTCTAGTACCAAGACGGCAACCATGAACTTAGCGGATCAAGCTGAGTTGCTGCGGCTACGCAAAGAGATCGAACAGCTGCGCATGGAGCGTGAAATCATAAAAAAGGCCGCTGTCTTCTTTGCCAAGGAAATCGTATAAAGTACGGTTTTGTTCGTGAGCAACAGAAGACGTATCCAGTTACCGTATTGTGCCGCGTGATGGAAGTGAGCAGCGGTGCCTTTTATACTTGGCTTAAAACGCCACAGGATAGCGAGAAAGCACAGCGAAAAGTAGCGCTTGAGACAAAAGCCCGCCAGCTTTTCAATGGCCATAAGCAAACCTACGGTTACCGGCGGCTGTCCAACGAATTGGGCAAGGCAGGCATGAAATCAGGGCATTACCAAGTGCGTCATGTAATGGCCCGGTTGGGCTTAAAAGCACGCTATCCCAAGCGCTTTAAAGTGACGACTGACAGCAACCATAACGCGGCGATATCGCCCAACAGCCTGGGCCGGCAATTTGAGGTGGAAGCCCCCAACCAAGTCTGGACAACTGATATTACCTACGTTTGGACGCTCGAAGGCTGGCTGTATTTGG
The DNA here is from genome assembly GCA_013140405.1 of Methyloglobulus sp. GTDB lineage: Bacteria > Pseudomonadota > Gammaproteobacteria > Methylococcales > Methylomonadaceae > Methyloglobulus. The sequence continues at coordinate 3,512 of JABFSV010000159.1, forward strand.
CGGTTGTTATTGATTTGTTTTCCCGGCAAGTGGTGGGCTGGGCTATCGCTGACCACATGCGGACTTCGTTGTGTGTCAGTGCGTTACAAATGGCTTTTTGGCGCAGAAAACCAAAGCCTGGCTTGCTCCACCACTCGGATCGGGGTAGCCAATGTGCCAGCCATGACTACCGACAACATTTGGCTATCATGAAAATGGAGCAGAGCATGAGTCGCAAAGGCAATTGTTGGGACAATAGTCCGACAGAACGGTTTTTCAGAAGCCTTAAACACGAACAACTGAATTATGAAAAATTTAGGACTAAAGTATCAGCCAAACTGAGTATTATTGATTATTTGGCTTTTTACAATGGCAAACGATCCCATTCAAAATTAGGTTATCAATCCCCGTTGCAATATGAACGGGATTTTTATAGGAAAGCTGTCTAAAAAAGTGTCCGGCTTTTGTTGACCATTACAGCCCTCTTTGATCCCCTCAAAGAACAAGTCCACTAGGCCTTTCGCCTCGCGTTTGTTCAATCCTAATTCGTAATACAATTGTTCAGAATTTCTGCTTTTGTCAGTGCCATACGGTCTTTCGTTCTGTTTATGAGTGATGAGGCGTGCCGGG
>JABFSV010000029.1 GCA_013140405.1 Methyloglobulus sp.
ATATAAGCGGACGCTTGCCCATTTAATCACCGAAAACAAGGAACACATTAATGTCGCTTTAGTGGAAATGGGCTTGGCGGCGGTTAATATTTACCCACCCAATTTATTGTACGTGGATGAGTTAGTCGCAGCGGGTAAGCGTGCAGAACATGCCAAACGGGGTATTTGGCAGCAAGCAGAATACGCCGTCACAAAGGTTGATTGGCTTGATAAAAATGGTCATTCAGGCTGGACAAGGTTGATGGGCAAAGTATCGGTTGTCCGTAGCAGCCGAAAATATGTTTACCTGGAATTTTCAGATTTATTTCAAGCACGGATCGAAAAAAAATGGTTATCATTATTCCCAGATATCAACAGTTATCGTGGCAAGACGGTTGAAGTCCGTGGCTGGCTTAACAAAAACCGTGATGGATGGTCGATGTTGATACGGCATCCCAGTACGATAGTATTAATTCCAGGATAGCGTAGATAATTCTACAATTGTAATATCAGATTCCGTTATTTAAGATGATTCCCGATTTTCTCGTCATTGGCGCTCAAAAAGCATGCACAACTTGGTTAGACCGTAATTTGAGAGGCCATCCTCAGATATGGTTGCCACCTGAAAAAGAAATTCATTTTTTTGATTTTCCGCCCTTAATCCCTTTCTACTTCCTGTTGTTTGCACCCGGTCGTTCAATACGCCATTGGGCAAAGAATCGAATGTTGCGGGATTTTCGTAAAGTACGGGCTGGACAACAGTCGCTCTCCTGGTACGTACGTTATTATTTTTTTCTACGAACCAAACGTTGGTATCTGTCGTTGTTCACGCCCAAAAATGGTCAAATTGCTGGTGAATCAACGCCCAGGTATTCAATGGTGGCTGAAAAGCGGGTGGCGCAGGTTCGAGCCTTAATGCCCAATATCAAAATCATCTACTTGCTACGGAATCCAATCGACCGGATGTGGTCTGATGTTGCTATGCAACATAGCGCGAGATTTGGACATCAAGGCTTGCATACCATTGATGAAAAGCAGCTTGTTAGTTTCCTACAAAATTCAAACCACTTGAACAGCTCGCGTTATATGAAAAACATTGAACAATGGGAAAAATTTTATCCACAGTCGCATATTTTTGTTGGGTTTTATGAACAAGTCCGTGATACACCCAAACAATTAATCAAAACCATTTACCAATTTCTTGGGGTTGATTCTTCCGAACAACTGATTCCAGCCATTGCCACAACAAAAATCAATGTCAATGACTACCCCAAAATGCCTGACCATATCGGCTATATACTAGCCATGTTGCTGCTAGATGATATGGAGAAATTACACCAGCGTTTTAACAATCAATATACGGCGGAGTGGTTAAAATCAGCACAACAATATATTTCTATAGAAGCCGGCACAAAAGCTGATTGTGCAAACACTGCGTAGTCTCGTTTTTTTAAGCATCGGCTGGATTTAGGTTATACAACGTTTGGGTGTTGCGGCTTACCAAGATCAGCCTATATCGTTCTGTAATAGCCTTAAATGCCAGCCGAGCAAAAGAAACTGGGATTTATTTAGAATAAATTAACAAATTTCTATAAAATCTACGTTTTACCTTAATGAATACGCTAAAAGTCTAAATGGACCTAAAATTTCTCGATTTTGAACAACCCATCGCCGAACTGGAAGCCAAAATCCAGGAGCTTCGTAATGTCGAATTCGACAATAACATCAATATCTCAGACGCTTTAGAGCAACTTGAGGAAAGATGCGAATCTCTTACCCGGTCGATTTTTTCCAATCTTTCTGATTGGCAGATTTCCCAGCTCTCAAGGCATCCAGGGCGGCCTTATACCCTGGATTATATCGAACATATTTTCACCGATTTCCATGAATTGCATGGTGACCGCACTTATGCTGACGACCCTGCCATTGTCTGCGGCATGGCAAGGCTGGGTGGGCAGCCCGTCATGGTCATCGGGCATCAAAAAGGCCGCGACACCAAACAGAAAATCTACCGTAACTTCGGAATGCCGAGGCCTGAGGGTTATCGTAAGGCATTGCGGTTGATGAAAATGGCTGAGCGGTTCAACTTGCCGCTTATCTGTTTAATCGACACCCCGGGCGCTTACCCTGGTATAGGTGCAGAGGAGCGCGGACAGAGCGAGGCTATCGCCAGGAATCTGTTTGAAATGGCACGCTTGAAAACGCCTGTCATTTGTGTGGTAACGGGGGAGGGCGGTTCTGGCGGGGCCTTGGCGATTGGTGTCGGTGACCGTTTGATTATGCTGGAATACAGTACCTATTCGGTTATTTCTCCCGAAGGCTGTGCATCCATTCTCTGGAAAAGTGCCGATAAAGCACAGTTGGCGGCTGAGGCGATGGGTATCACCTCTGACCGTATCCGTGAATTGGGCTTGCTTGATGAAGTGGTGAGGGAGCCTTTGGGCGGCGCACACCGGAATTACGCATTGATTGCAGCGAATTTGAAGGATGCGTTGATTCGCCACCTGACAGATTTACAACAGCGAACTATTGATGATTTGCTGGCAATACGTTATCAGCGGTTGATGGGTTTTGGGTCGTTTGTTGAGGAAGTGGTTAAGTAGTTTGGGCGAATATGGTTTTCAGGTTTGTGCCGTAGCCTGGATGAAGGTTGCGGAATCCGGGGGGGTCGTGGCTTCGATGTCCCGTATTCCGTTGCACTTCATTCTACTTGCTACGGGCTATTCCCGATAAATGCTCCGATGCTCGGCTAATGGGGTTGGGGGATTATTTAATGTAGGATGTGCTGAACAAAGTGAAGCGCATCTGTCGCGAAAGATGCGCCTCGTACCTCGGCACATCCTATGAACTGACAGATTTGCAACAGCGAACTATTGATGATTTGTTGGCAATACGTTATCAGCGATTGATGGGCTTTGGGTCGTTTGTTGAGGAAGTGGTTAAGTAGTTAGCTTAAGGATTTCTGGATTCGTAATTTTCGCATTCCGCAAGGCTTAAGAGGTAGTCTACTGGTCTGGTAATACTATTTAACTTTGCGAAAATCATAAACCCAATGAGTGCAACTACTGAAGTTAGACAAGATAAGTCAGGAAACATTTTCGATGCTGAATCTTTTTTGGAATATCTTCGACCATCAAAATCCCATTGGTGGGAGGGTGGCGTTGGAAAAGAAAGTTGCCCGTGGGTTTTTAGAGGTCACGCTTCTTCCAAATGGAAATTAATTCCATCTGCATTTAGAAGTAACTGTATCAATGAATTATCACCATTGATCAGTTATTTTGAATCATTACCCGTCGCTGAATGTCAGTCTCAACAATGGGAAACATTGACTAAGAATCAGAAGACATACCTGCATAATTCACTTGCTTATGGTCAAGCGATGTATGACTTCCTTACGAGTTGTTACGAATTTGGACTGCTTGATTTTCAAACATCAAATAATTTTCCACAAGATTATAAAAAAATGGAGTTTAAATCTGCTGATCTTGATGGCGGCTACTTTCAATGCTTCACAGATTTTCCAAGTGAAGATAGTAGGGTATTCAGAAAATATTATGAAGTTGCCCAACACTATGGAGTTCCTACGCATTTATTGGACTGGAGTAAATCACCATTGTATGCAGCTCATTTCGCTACAACCTCTTGGTTAGAGGCTGATGATACTAAAGCAGATATAGCTGTTTGGGCTATTAAAGAGTTTCAAGAGCAAGGTATTCCCAAATACAACTGTAATCTCTCATTATTTGCACCTTCAATAATAAATAATGTTAATGCAAAAGCACAGTTAGGTAGATTCACTGTGATATCGCGTGATGGCGCTAAAAATTATTTCCATGAGTACGGAAGTTATCCTGCCATTGAAGATTTTTTTCCGGTTGAAAGTGATCCTAATTCTTATCAAATTCAAAAAATCGTTCTTTGCAGTGAGCATGTCCCAGGGTTACGTAATCTTCTTGATCGGGAAGGCATAACTAATGCTCGGCTAAAACCTGGTTTCGACTCTATTGTTTCAACAATAAAATCAAGCTGGAAAAATTTAAGTAATTATAGCAAGTAGTACCGTATGTTGGGTTATGTCCACGAGTAACCTGAATGAATTTTAGAGTGATTTGTTTGTGCGCCTAACCCAACCT
>JABFSV010000344.1 GCA_013140405.1 Methyloglobulus sp.
CCTTCCGCAATGTCCATAACTGGATGAACCATGACCAAGCCGCCATCGTTTTCAGCGCCATGTACAAAGCCTTAAAACCGGGCGGTATTCTCGGTATTGTCGAACATAGAGGCTCGCCCATAAAGCCCCAAGACCCAAAAGCGGTTTCCGGTTATGTGAATGAAGATTACGTCATCGCCCTCGCCAGAAATGCAGGTTTTGAATTTTTGGCTAAATCAGAAATCAACGCCAATCCCAAAGACACCAAAAACTACCCTGAAGGGGTTTGGACGCTGCCGCCTGCGTTAAGGCTGAAAGACAAGGACAAGGAAAAATATCTGGCTATCGGCGAAAGTGACCGGATGACCATCAAGTTCATCAAACCCCAAGCAAAAACAATAGCCAGCTTTCTTCCCAAACAGCTATTAGTGGGCATTGAACGTGCTAATTTAACTGCCATACCTGCTGTAATCCACAATAGCAAGTAAATTAGAAAATAATTTAAACCTCACCTTCATAACAATCTCGTCAACTTATAACTTATTGATATGTGACATAAAAAACCATAGTCCAAAAACTGTACAAGGTAACAAAACTGTAATAAAAACCGTCACTAACGGACTATGAAAAGAGCTTATCCACAAAGTTATCCACAGTGTTTGTGGGTAACTTAAATTACTTTAGGGCTTATAACAACTTAGCCCAACAACATCACAACCGACTCAAACACCATGCCTAAGTTGCCGGGCGAGGCATCTCACCTTATTCTAAGAGTAGCGATTGCCGTCCCTCTTTATCGGTTGTTTGATTACTTGGCACCAAACGAGGTTGATGCGAACGACCTTGCCCCTGGAATTCGTCTTGAAGTGCCTTTTGGCACAGGCAAAAAAATTGCTTACTTGATTGAGACTAGCCAACATAGCGAGATTTCACTTGATAAGTTAAAACCTATCGAACGCATTTTGGATGACAAACCCTTATTGTCCGCAAAAGACATACGTTTGCTGCATTGGGCAAGCCGTTATTATCATCATCCCCTAGGCGAAGTATTCAGTGCGGCATTCCCCGCTTCTTTACGTAAGGGCAAGACATCCAGCTTACAGTTGCCGAGCCTAGCGTATGCCTTGACCGATGCGGGAATGGCAACACCAGCCGAGCAGCTAAAACGGTCGCCTAAGCAGCAACAGGCACTGGCTCACTTTCAACGCCACCATCCTGCCAGCTTGTCTGAACCAGAACTGGCGCAATGGGATGAAAACTGGCGGTCTGCTATAAAAGCCTTATTAGCAAAAGGGCTGCTTAAACAGATAGCGTCCGAAAACCTTTCTGTCTCGCAGCATACAGTCGAAAATGCTCTTGCCACGAAATTATCTACCAACGAAACCACGTTCGACGATACAAACAACCTGCAACTCAACACAGAACAGCAAAAAGCGATAACCGCTGTTGTTAATAGCTTAGGAAAATTTGCGGTATTTCTGCTAGAAGGAGTCACTGGCAGCGGTAAAACTGAAGTCTACATGCAAATCATCCGTTCTGTGTTGGAGCGCGGGCAGCAAGTTCTGGTGCTAGTGCCGGAGATCAACCTGACACCGCAACTGGAAGAACGGTTTAGGCAACGATTTTCGGTGGCGCTGGCCTTATCACACTCAAACTTGACCGATAAGCAACGGCACAGCGCATGGCTGAACATGCAGCAAGGCATCAGTGCTATCCTGTTGGGTACGCGTTCTGCCTTATTCACACCACTAAAAAAACCGGGCTTGATTATTCTGGACGAAGAACATGATGCTTCATTCAAGCAACAAGAAGGCTTCCGGTTTTCCGCCCGCGATGTTGCCATTATGCGCGGCAAATTGCTGAATATTCCCGTGCTGCTTGGCTCTGCCACGCCGTCGCTGGAAAGTCTGCACAATGCTAATCAGCAACGTTACCAACATCTCATCCTATCTCAACGTGCGGGTAATGCACTAAAGCCACGCCTACATTTGCTGGACATCAGAAACAAAAAACTACAGCACGGACTTTCCGAAGCATTAATCAACGAACTCCGCAGCGTACTGGCAAACGGGGAACAGGTTTTGATCTTCCTCAACCGTCGTGGCTTTGCACCCACCCTGATTTGTCATGGTTGTGGCTGGGTGGCGCGTTGCCGTCATTGCGATGCCAATATGGTTATCCACAACTATGAGAACTTGCTGCGCTGTCACCACTGCGGCAGAGAACAGCGACTAATACCGAACTGTCCCGCTTGCAAAACGGGCGAATTGATGGCTTTAGGGCTAGGAACAGAACGTGTTGAAGAAGCGTTACGCGAATTATTTCCCGACAAAGCCCTAGTTCGACTAGACCGCGACACCACACAACGTAAAGGCTCGTTGGAACGCTACCTTACCCAAATCAATAACGGTGAAGCCGACATCATCCTTGGCACCCAAATGCTCGCCAAAGGCCATCATTTCCCCAACGTCACCTTGGTTGCGATTGTCGATGTCGATAGCGGCCTGTTCAGTATCGACTACCATGCGACGGAACGGCTGGCGCAAATGATAACCCAAGTTTCAGGCCGCGCCGGACGTGCCGAAAAACCTGGCAAAGTCATCTTGCAAACCCGCCATCCCGACCACACCTTGCTCAACACCCTTATCAGGGAAGGTTATAGCCATTTTGCCCAAATCGCCCTGGCAGAGCGCAAGGAAGCAGCACTACCGCCATTTAGTTATCACGCCCTGCTCAGGGCGCAAGCAGGAAATCCAAACCTGCCCTTAGCTTTCCTGCAAGCCGCCGCCACATTAGCCAAAACCTACAAAGCGAGCCAAACCCAAATATTAGGCCCCGTCCCCGCCCCGATGGAAAAACGTGCCGGTCTGTACCGCTACCAACTGTTATTCCAAAGCGATAAACGCAGCGACCTGCAACTTTGCCTGACCGAACTCATCACCAACATCGACAGCATCACGCATGCAAAAAAAATCCGCTGGAGTTTGGATGTAGATCCGGTGGATTTGTTTTAACGACAGATTGACCACAAAATTTGTGGCTGTGCGATTTTGTTTGAATGCACACAGTTTGACCAGCATAATGCTAGTTTTTTGATACAAATGTATTTTTCGATAACAAACCCTCACATGACATTTAGGCATTCCATTGTTATCAGTAATTGAAGAACGAAGATTACGAGTATCAAATAGCACCGACACTGTAAGAAAATCACTATTCGGTCAGTTTTTTACGCCTGCAACAACAGCCTGGTTTATGGCTAGATTGTTTACTCCCTCGATAGCAAGAGACTGCCGGTTACTCGATGCTGGAGCAGGAATTGGATCACTTTCAAGCGCATTTCTTGAACGGTGTGCATCTGGCGAACTTAACTTTGACAAAATAGATGTGTCCGCGTTTGAGTTGGATACCCTTCTTCTTAAAGAATTGAATGACTCGCTAATAAGCTACACCAACTCAACTTCACTTGCTTACAAAATTTTCGACGTTGATTTTATTGAAGAGGCTGTGAATAGAATTCAGTTTGGATATAAAGATTATTTCACTCATGCAATTCTTAACCCACCCTATAAAAAAATTAATAGCAACTCTCGCCAGCGCCTGTTATTACGACAAGTAGGGATTGAAACAGTCAATTTATATTCGGCTTTTATTGCACTATCACTGGAACTGGTCAAACCGGGCGGGCAGATTGTAGCGATTATCCCTCGTAGTTTCTGTAATGGCCCATATTACCGCCCATTCCGCAATTTTATGCTCGAGCGTGCCGCTATCCGTCATATACATTTGTTCAATACCCGAAATAAAGCATTCAAAGATGACAATGTACTGCAAGAAAATATCATCCTCATGCTTGAACGTAATGGTAGACAGGAAGACATAAAAATTTCCACATCGAGCGATGACAATTTCCATGACTTAACAACCCATACACATCCATTTGATCGTATCGTATTTCCCAATGACCCTGAGTGCTTTATCCATATACCGACTTCACCGGAACGTAACACCATTGAGCTATCAGCGGCTATTCATTGCTCTCTGGAGGATATTAACATCACAGTATCGACTGGGCCTGTTGTCGATTTTCGAGTTAAAGAATATCTTCGCTATATACCAGAGTTGGGCAGTGTACCTTTGCTATACCCAAGCCACTTTACTGAACAGCGTACCGAGTGGCCAAAACTTGGATTGAAGAAACCTAATGCAATATGTCGTAACAGTCAAACGGAAAAGTTGCTTTTCCCCAACGGCTTTTATTGCGTAGTGCGCCGTTTTTCATCGAAGGAAGAAAAGCGGCGCATCGTGGCAAGCGTCGTTCAGCCGGAAGCCTTTGCAAAAGCTGATGTCCTGGGCTTTGAGAATCACTTGAACGTATTCCATGAAAATAAGCGCGGCCTACCTGCGGCACTCGCATACGGTTTATCCGTATTTCTCAACACAACTGCGGTTGATGAAAATTTTCGGCGTTTCAGTGGGCATACCCAAGTCAATGCAACCGATTTGAAACTTATCAAATATCCGAGCCGTAACGCCCTGATTACCCTAGGACAGTGGGCAATGCAACATACTACATTTACGCAGTCTATGATCGACGATCAGTTAGGTAATCTGAATTCATGACAAAGAAAGAAAATAATCAGATCAACGACGCTCTCCAGATACTCATTGCCCTGGGTCTTCCGAAGGCACAACGGAATGAGCGTTCAGCACTGTGCCTGTTGGCATTGTTGAATCTGACTCCCAGCAAAAAATGGATACAAGCAGAAAACCCATTAATCGGCATTACGCCTATTATGGACTGGGTGCGGGAACACTATCAAAAGGAATATGCACCGAATACCCGCGAAACAGTCCGCCGCCAGACTATGCATCAGTTCGTTGATGCGGGAATTGCGCTTTACAATCCAGATAACCCCAGTCGCCCTGTGAACAGCCCCAAAGCCGTTTATCAGATCGAACCCGAAGCGCTGAATCTAATGCGTAGTTTCGGTAGCGAGCCTTGGGCCGATAGGCTTAAAGACTACTTGGCCCAAAGTGAATCGTTAATATTCAAATACGCCAAAGAACGTGAACAACAGCGTATTCCGGTACAGATTGCTTCGGGCAAGGAAATCACTCTAAGTCCGGGCGAACATAGTGAGCTTATCCGGGCAATCATCGAAGATTTTGCGCCACGTTTTGCGCCCGGAAGCCTGTTGGTCTATGCCGGAGACACGGGTGACAAGTGGGGGTATTTCGATGCGGCTTTGCTAAATAATTTGGGGATCAAAGTCGATTCTCATGGCAAGATGCCTGATGTAGTCCTTCACTATACGAAACGAAACTGGTTGCTGCTAATCGAATCAGTCACAAGTCACGGCCCGGTAGATGGTAAACGACACGCTGAATTGTCTAAGCTTTTTTCTGGATCGACGGTTGGATTGGTTTATGTGACCGCTTTTCCTAATCGCGTCATTATGAGTCGATATCTTGGTGAAATTGCATGGGAAACCGAAGTGTGGATAGCAGATGCCCCATCGCACTTGATCCACTTCAATGGCGTTAGATTTCTTGGGCCTTACAGCGATGCTTAAATGCAATACTGAAAATATGAACCGGAGAAACCGGAAAACTGATTAAGGATGCCATCAACAAAGCTACTCGTGAAGCGGTAAAGCACCATTTTCAAGCACAACAACCCGTGGCAAGTTGGCAAAACGGAGAAATTATCTGGGTATATATACACTCAGAATCTGAAAGGCTAGGTGGTACTATGAAGCTCTGTAATCTAAGTAACCTTACTCAAAGGAAACCTAGCTAATCAGTTATCGTACTTAATGTACTTAAAACGTGGATCATCCGGCGTACCTTCCAGCGCACCACCTGCTTTGCCCGGCTGCCACATAATCACGTCTTCAATTTTTCGCGCCAGTTCAAAATCCTTGTTGGTGATGCCTTTGGCGGCATGGTTCATCAATTTGACGATGACAAAGGCGTAGGAGACGGTGAGGTCGGGGTGATGAAATGCGGCTTCTGCCAAATGCCCGACGGTATTCACCACCATCAGCGTTCCTTTCCAGCCGCTAGTTTTGTATTTACGGCGAATCCAGCCGTTTTCGAGATACCAGTGCGGCAGTTCTTCCTTTAGCCGTTCTTCAACGTCGGCATCGGTATAGGTTTCTTCTTGTTTGCGTTCTCTCCAGCCCATAATGGTTTACCTCTTGGTAGGGTTTAAGTCGAAAGCGACAATGTAATGATACGCTTACCCTTCGACAAATCTAGTCCGAATGAATAGCTACCTTAAATTATTGCTGAAACACCGCCGTCATCGCATTAGAAGCCTTCAGGGCATTTTCGAAGATTTTATCCCGGTTGCGTTGTGCCAATTGTGCTGAGACCAGCGTTGACCGCTCTGGTACGTGCGCCGTGAATGCACGGGGAGGAACGGTAGATAGGGCTTCGACAATACCAATGCGTTCATTGTCCAAACGCTCAAAACAAATACGACCCGCCTGTTCCGGCTTGCCCCAGTCAAACATTAGGTGATAAATCAATGGGTTGCCTTTTGGTAACCGTTTAACTTGTATTTTTATATCTTGATTATTATTCCTAAACCGCCAGACCAATTCCGAATTTGAAAGGCGCTTGCCGTCCACGGACTGCCATTTGAGTTGGCTGGCTAACCAACCTGCCAATAACCAGGTCATAGGTAATGCGTGTGGGCCGTGGGCTATTTCGATGGTATGCAAAGCATGAAGCGCGCCTGGCGTAGCTTGCGGGTCCAGCACTTGGCTGATTAATTTACGCCACCCTGCAAAGCGCCGCCAAGCTAGGTTATGGACAATTCGCGTATTTTCCTGAGCGGCGACCCAACGGGTCATGGCAGCGACACCCTGAGCAGGATTAAGCCAGCCGACATTGTCGTAGATAATCTGGTTCGCCAGCTCAGCCAGTTGAAAAAACACGTCCCCAGCAGTCGGCGGCGGACGTTGCGATGCCCACCACAAGGTTGTCGGCAAATCGCCGACTAATAGTGACCGGGCAACAGAAGGCAAACGATCAGCCGCAGCGGGTGTCGATATTACGTCTATCCGTTCCCCACATACCTGCCAGCCGTCGTCGAGCGCGGTGTAATAAATAGCAATGCTCGCTTCAAGAGGGCCTGCACTCGGATTAGCATTTCCTACTAGCAGCAATATTCTCGCCGGATGAATATCCACAATAGGGGCGATTTCTTGACTGATAACTTCCGCTTCTTTGGGGGTGTCACAGTAGATAATCAGATTGGACATACAGGCGCGCATCACCACAGCTTGTTCGTCGCTATTGGCGTGGTTAAATTGCGCCCAGAGCAAGCCTAATCCCGATTCAATATGGGCAATACTGACCCGTTTCGGTGCTTGTGTCACTACATTTGAAGCGCCATTTTTTGGGATCATAACATTCGCCATTTGCGGTTGTCGGATTCTATCAACCTGTCAGCCTCAAGCGGCCCCCACGTTCCCGCAGCATATTCAGGAATCCAACGGGTGCGGCTACTTGCCCAAACATTAAGGATATTGTCTACCCAAGCCCAGGACGATTCGACCGCATCGCGGCGCATAAACAGGGTGGCATCACCTGCCATGACATCCAGGAGCAAGCGCTCGTAGGCTTCAGGCGATTGTTCCCCAAATGTTGAACCATAACGGAAATCCATTTTAACGGGGAAAATCTTGAGCTTGGTACCCGGCAACTTGGTCGCAATCCGTAACGATAAGCCTTCATTGGGTTGGATGCTCAAAGCCAAGACGTTGGGTTCTAAAGGCTGGTCATGATTGGCGTTGAACAATATGGGTGGCACACTTTTGAATTGAATGGCAATTTCACTAGCCCGCTTAGGCATACGTTTACCGGTGCGGATGTAAAACGGCACACCTGCCCAACGCCAATTGTCGATGAACAGCTTGAGCGCGATATACGTTTCCGTGGTCGAATCTTGTGCAACCCCTGCTTCTCGGCGGTAGCCAGGGACATCTTCACCATGATGAAAACCTGGGCCATATTGGGCGCGGACAACATGCTGGTCGAAATTTTCACTGGTAATCGGCCTGAGACAATTGAGAATGTCCTGCCGATGGTCGCGGATCACATCGGCATCCATGATCCAGGGCGGTTCCATGGCGATGAGGGTCAATAATTGCAGGATATGGTTTTGGATCATGTCTCGGAGCGCACCGGCGCTGTCGTAATAACCCGCCCGCGTACCCACGCCTTCTTCTTCTGCCACCGTGATTTGTACGTGGTCAATATGCTTTGAGTTCCATAATGGCTCGAAAATGGCGTTGCCAAAGCGCATGGCCAAGATATTCTGTACCGTTTCCTTGCCCAGATAATGGTCGATGCGGTAAATCTGTTGCTCGTGGAAATTTCTCGACAAGGTTGCATTCACCATACGCGCGCTCTCAAGATCCCTGCCGATGGGTTTTTCTACGATGATCCGTGAAAAAGGGCTGCCATCATCAATGGGCATCACCAGCCCAGCCGCCTTAAGTTGGCAAACGCAGGTCTCAATCAAGGCGGGCGGAATCGCCAGATAAAACACCCGATTGCCAGGGATGGCAAAGTTGGACTCGATCTCTTTTAGCCGCTGTGCAAGTTGGACATAAGCATCGGGATTATCAAAAGAACCTTCCAAATAATGCAAGCAGCGCTCAAAGTCCGGCCAATAATCGGGGTCTAGTGCCTGCCTGGAAAACTGCTCAATACCTTTACGGGCAAAATCGCGGTATTGACTATCATCCATTTTCTCAATCGCAAAGCCCAGCACTGCGAAATTAGCAGGTAATTCACCTTCTAGTGCTTGGTTGTAGATGGCTGGCAACAGTTTGCGCCGAGTCAGGTCACCACCGCCACCAAAGATCACCAATGTACACGGTTGTGGTGCATGGGTTATGTTAATCCCGGCGGTGAGGGGATTATCGTGTTTTGTATCAGGCACTTGTATGCTCCAATAATGATACGGCAAGTAGGTGATACGCTATCATCAAGACCTCAACGAAACCGCTTTGCAAGGAGCATTCGCGGTTCAATAGCGCGGGAAAATTGCAATTTATAGCCCCAAAGACTGGACTTATTTCTTTTCAATATGTCCGCCGAATTGCTTACGCATAGCGGATATTATCTTGTCTGAAAAGGTATTTTGGTGCCGCGAACGAAAACGGGAATACAAGGCGGCTGTCAAAACATGCGCGGGAACTGCCTCCTCAACCGCAGCCATCACCGTCCAGCGACCTTCGCCAGAGTCTTCTACATAGCCTGAATAGCCGGATAAATCGGGATCTTCAACCAAAGAAATGGCAGTGAGATCCAACAGCCAGGATTCAATTACGCTGCCCCTGCGCCAAACTTCGGCGATTTCCGTCAGGTCGAGGTCATAACGGTGTTCTTCAGGTAGGTTTGTTGAAGTCGCGTTACGCATAATGTCGAAGCCTTCCGCATAAGCCTTCATCATGCCATATTCGATACCGTTATGGATCATTTTGACGTAATGGCCTGAGCCGGCTGGACCGCAATGCAAATAACCTTGTTCAGCCGTACCGATTTGACTGTCTCGGCCTGGCGTTGGCGCAATGTCACCTTTACCTGGAGAAAGCGTTTTGAAAATGGGATCCAGGAGTTGAACGGCCTGTTTTGGGCCACCAATCATCAGGCAATAACCTCTTTCTACTCCCCAAACACCGCCGCTGGTGCCAACATCAAGAAAATGGATTTTTTTATCAGCAAGGGTTTTTGCTCGGCGTACACCATCTTTGAAATATGAATTGCCACCATCAATGATAATGTCACCTTCATCCAGAAGCCCAGATAATGCCAAAACCGTTTTTTCGGTCAAGTCGCCTGCCGGCACCATGCACCAGATAACACGGGGAGGTTGTAGCATGGCAACAAGTTCTTCTAACGTAGCAGCGCCTTGTGCGCCTTCATTTTTTAGGCTTTCCACGCTGGCAATATTGACATCAAAACCTACGCAGCTATGGCCTCCCGCCATTAACCGCCTAACCATATTTGCGCCCATCTTACCTAGACCGACCATTCCTAACTGCATAATTTCCTCGTATAGTTTATTGTTTAATTGAATCGCTTCATATTGGTGCAAAGCATCAAAGGCTTGCACTTAAATAGTTCTTTTTGGGGTTGAGATCGTTTTATTGATAGCAATCGCAAATTATAAGCAATATACATGCCATATTTAAATTTATTGTAATTTCATTACTGATAGCTTTCCCGTAGATAGTCATCTGTTACATTTGGCGTTATTATTGCTTAAAAATTTACAACCTCATTGCGGAAACAGGCTATATGGATATTGGTCAATTGAACATTAATTACGGCATCGCCGATCAACTTAAGTTTGTTGCTGGAAACGGTGGCTTGCCGTTTATTGCCATCCGCAATCAAAGTGCTACCACGCTGATTTCCTTGCATGGCGGACAAATACTGTCCTTTAAGCCTATTGATGAAGATGTCGATATGCTATTTCTAAGCAGCAAATCACTTTACGAAGATGGCAAAGCTATCCGTGGCGGCATTCCCGTATGCTGGCCTTGGTTTGGCCCTGATCCCAAAGGCTTGCAGCGACCTAACCACGGTTTTGTCCGCACCCACCTGTGGAAAGTATTAAGCACGACCAGCTCAGACACTGAAACCAAGGTAAGCCTACAATTTATAGAAAGCCAAAAAAAGGAAAAAACCTGGAAAAAACCCTTTACCTTGAAACTTGAATTTACCATTGGTGACACGCTAAGTTTAGAGCTAATAACCCATAATACGGGCGACAACCCGTTTTCAATCACCCAAGCATTCCATACCTATTTCCATGTGGGTGACATCAATCAGGTTCAGGTTTTGGGATTAGACGGATGCGATTATTTTGACAAATTAGACCAAGGCAAGGAAAAAACCCAATCGGGCACTGTCGCTATTGCTGAGGAAGTTGACCGTATTTACATGAATGTCAACAATCTATTGACTGTTAGTGACCCCGTATTTAAACGCCGAATTGAAATTGCATCACAAAATTGCAAAACCGGTGTGGTCTGGAATCCCTGGCAAAAAACCTCACGGAAAATGGTGGACTTAGGAAATCAGGATTATAAGCATTTTGTTTGTGTTGAAACGGGCAATATCGCGTTTGACCTTATCCAAATTCTGCCTGGCGAAGAACATCGTTTATTTACGAATTTTAAAATCTTACCGGGCTAAAAACTCAGCTTGCTGGTTGCTTAGCTATTTACCTCTCCCGTAAAGAAAGGCCGCGTTTCAAAAACAGAGCTTGCAAAACGCTTACCTTGCCAGGACAGGCTTCGTTTCAAGACAAAATCGAAACGAAATGGGTGATAATCTTGCAATACCAATAATGGCTCAAGGGCTTCCTCCGCCAATAAGCCGGATTCAACGAAGTTTTTTATTGAAATCAATGGCAAAACCCCCGTCAACGGATAATCAGAACCGTTAAGCAAACGACTATGCCACCCAGTTTCAGTCAGCAGGGTTTTAACAACTTCTAGCTCGCGGTTACGCAGTACGGTTGCGGAAATATCCCCAAATAATTGTCCTTGCCACTGTTTTTCTGCCATTAATTTGGCAAAAATATCGAAACTTCTGATTGATTTTCCCGATTCGTCAAGATCATTGCCGAGTGTGGCACAATGAGCAATAACGACCCGCACGCCGGCATCCAACGCACGACGTAGGCGCAGAGGGTTACCAAATAATGGCTGATCTGCGCCATGTACAGATTTTTCTTCGCCGCCATGGCTGATGATGGGAATATTGAGCTTGGACGCTACTTTATAAAATCGGTCGCATTGCGGTGATGCTGGGTCAATTCCCATGGCCGGTGGTAGCCATTTTACTGCCCGTGCGCCCTGCACAACGGCCTGTTCCAAAACGGCCTCACAGTCACGGCGATAAGGATGAATGCTGGCTACCCATTCAAAACGTTCAGGATAGCGTTTTGCCAACATCATTGCGTATTCGTTCGGCACAAAAAATGCCGTGTTGGCGTGGTCTGCATCCCCGTTGGCTCCGTGGGCTTTATCGAAAGCATATAACATTGCTTTTGCACCTTTAGGCATGGTTTCCAGCAAGGCCACAATACGACTTACATAGCCAACATCCTGGCCACCTTTTTTGCCTGTGCATGCAGCATTCGCATACGCCCAATGCAGGAGCGTTTGAATCGGATGCAGCAGTGGCGCATTCATCTGCTCGCTTAAGGTGATGCCGCTGCCGTTATCGCCAGACCCCACAATATGAGTATGGCAATCCCACCAGTTCTCAGGATTAACACCCTGCCAAGCTAATTCTTCTAACTTGGAGACTGGTGTTTTACTTGGATTCAGGCAAGGATTGTTGAGCCTAAAAAATGCAGAAGCCGGAGAACTGGCTGTAACCAAGCTGACGGCAGTATATTGCAAAAACTGGCGGCGGGATTTGTTTGGGCAGGTCATAACTGTGTATACAAAAGCGGTTGCTTGCTTGCAACGGCAACAACATTATCGCTGTGGCTGGAAACCCAAAAAGTCTACCACACACAGCGTAATGATTGCTTTCAAGAAAAAATTTCAGTTCCTCCGCTTTGGTTTGCTTAGTTCACCGCCAAAAACCAGGTAGCGGCGATCTGTTGATGCATTTCATCTAGCTTCACTTGGATATTATCTAACAATTCGTGCAAATTTTTAGGCGTAATCTTATAAAAATCAGTTGTTTTAAGCAGTTTTTTGACTGTTGAAATGTTCTCAAACAACTCTTCCGACTGGGGGAAATAGCGAATGCAGGTTTCAACTTCATCAATACAATGCCCAACTGAACGCGGGAAATTAGCATCTTTCATTAGATAATCCAAGACATCACCACTATTGATCCGAAGCCGCCGATGCTTACGGTACATAAGCAAAGCACTCAATGATTTTAAGACATTCATCCATAACGTATTTTCATATTCACGCATTTTATCGCTACGATCCTCTGCCAATAATGTAGATCCAATGTCCAATATACGTGTCGTCATATCGGCACGCTCAATATTCCGTCCTAACTGGATGAAGCGATAGGCATCATCTTGAGACATTGCGCCCGATAAGAAACCGGTAAACCGTTGGCAACCACGCATTATATCGTTCAATAAAATCACCCGTCCCCTCCGGTTAGCCGTAGAGTCTGACTTCTCCCGAATTAACAGATACATTTCATTTACTTGCTGCCATGCCTCATCGGGCATCAAATCACGCGAAGTTCGAATGTTTTCCCTGGCAAAATTCAAGGATGAAAATAACGAACCACGGTAATTGGTATCCGCAAGCAGAAAACGCATGGTGTTGTGTTCATCCGGTGTCTCGTAGAGTTGAAAAAATCGTTCCCCTGCCCCAAAAATGGTCAACAAATTACGCCAGCTAATTTCGACACTCATCGGCAAATCAAACATGAGGTTCATGTGCACGCTCAGCAAACGAGCCGTGTTTTCAGTCCTTTCGAGATAACGGCCTAACCAATATAAACGCTCGGCTGATCGAGATAACATAATTATTTACCTGTATTAATGACCCAAGTATCTTTACTGCCGCCACCTTGTGAGGAATTGACCACTAGCGAGCCTTTCTTCATGGCAACACGCGTTAACCCCCCTGCCGTCACGTAACTGCTTTCGCCTTGCAGGATAAAAGGACGCAAATCAATGTGCCTAGGCTCTAAGTGATCATCACATAACGTAGGACAGGTTGATAGCGCTAAGGTAGGTTGGGCAATATAATTGCGCGGATGGGCTTTGACGATTTGGCGAAACTCGGCGATTTGTTCTTGGGTGGCATGAGGCCCTATTAACATCCCATAGCCACCAGACTCATTGGCCGGTTTTACAACCAATTCTTCCATATGTTTTAACACGTAATTAAGTTGCTCTGGCTCACTACATAAATAGGTTGGCACATTGGGCAAAATGGGTTCTTCATTCAAATAATATCGGATCATTTCTGGCACGTAGGCATAAACAACTTTGTCGTCGGCAACCCCAGCACCAGGCGCATTAACCAAACTGACATTACCTGCTTTCCATGCCCTGATCAAACCTTTTACCCCCAATACAGAGTCTTTACGGAATACTTCAGGATCAAGAAACTGGTCATCAATACGGCGATAAATGACATCAACCCGTTCCATTCCATCAATGGTACGCATGTAGACACAATCATCATTCAATACAATGAGGTCGTCGCCCTCTACTAGCTCAGCACCAATTTGTTGGGCTAAAAAAGCATGCTCAAAATAAGCGGAATTATAAATGCCGGGCGTTAAAACAACAAGCCGAGGTGTTTCCCTATGCGCTGGGGCAACTGATAACAACATTTCGAACAAATGCGCGGGATAATCATCAACCGGCAATACATCGAGATCTTGCAGTAATTCGGGAAAAACTTTCTTGGTAATGACGCGGTTTTCAATCATATACGACACCCCAGAAGGTACCCGTAAGTTGTCTTCGAGAACGTAAAAAGTACCATCTTTATCACGTATTAAATCGCTACCGCAGATGTTTGCCCAAGCTCCGAACCTAGGTCGCATACCTATGCATTCCTGCAAAAAATTTTTGGAGCTTTTAATAATATAAGCAGGTATAAGGTTTTCTTTGATAAACAATTGTTCATTGTACATATCGTCGATAAAGCAATTCAGTGCCTTGAGTCGTTGCTTTAAACCAATTTCAACACCCACCCACTCTTTGTTATCGATTATGCGAGGAATAATATCGAAAGGCCAAGCCCGATCAATATTTCCCTCCTCGTTATACACTGTAAACGTAATGCCCATTTCCATAATGGCATGTTCTGCTGCAGTTTTACGCACCTCCAAAGCAGTACGGCCTAAATTATCCAAATAACCGCTTAAGCGTTGACTAGAAGGCCTAGCTTGGTTTGCAGAGTGACGCATTTCGTCATAAGCGTTGGTAGTACTGTAATCATCCCATAATGAAACCATAGCTATTCCTCTCTGATCCATAAAAAACTAGTTTAAGTATAGCTCCCATGGCTGTCGTTAAAAAAAAGGCGCTTATCTTGGCAAAAGAAAAGCGCCTGAGAAAGGTACAACACACGATGAGAACAGCTTTCAATATTAATTTAGCATTATTTATGCCACTTAAATCTAGCATACTCCATTCTTCTAATATCAGGGAAAACATAACATTATTAGAAGTACTTTTTTATTTTATGCACTATTTTTGTGCATTTCTATCAGTAACTGGGGCTTATTTTGGTGCGGCATCAACTTTATAGGAAACACAATAACCCTGCACAATAAAAACCTGAGTAAGAATACAAAAACAAAGACACCGAGTGGCTTGCCGTTGATAGGCAAGGTTAAAAACATAGTGGTCTTGGTGAGTGTCGAATCTGCCGAAGTGGCCAAGGCTTGGCATGAAGCCGCGGGCCTACTGAACTTTCGGGCTGTGGACGGATTCGCAGCAGACGCTGTGGAAGAATTGGCTGTTGGGGGTGCAGACTCAGGCTTGCAGCCCAGCCTGCCATTAAAACCAAAGGGATGGGAAACCATAACCACGGTTTTCAATAGTTTTTCATGGTCATATGCACGCTGCAGGTTGTGCAGGGTTTATTTCAGCCAACATGTTGGAATTGCGGCACATTGGTTTAACAAGCCTGTGCTTTGTTAGCCATGTAATTTTTTGCATTCTTCCACAGCAATCCGCCACTGACGAAGAAACCTACTGGCCTTGCCTGGATTTTTTAAAGTTAGCTTTTTTGTGTGGTAAAGCGCCAAGCGAAAGGGTTGACGGCAAGGAAGTGTAACGGCAACGGCCACCATGTTTCTTGATTTCCACCTCTTGGAAGGAAAGGCGGCGCGAAGTGGCTGCCTTGCAGAAACAGGACAGTGAAGCGGTGGAATCCCCAAAGCAAAGCGCTGTCCGCGTTATTTTGGCTCCCGCCGGTGAATTGGGGAATTCTGGGCATAAAAAAACCCCGTGCAGGCAAGCCTTCACGGGGTCTTTGTTTAGGGGCTTGGCGATTCCCTACTTTCGCATGGCAAACTGCCACACTATCATCGGCGCTAGGCGGTTTCACTTCCGAGTTCGGGATGGGATCGGGTGGTTCACGCCCGCTATGGTCACCAAGCAA
>JABFSV010000230.1 GCA_013140405.1 Methyloglobulus sp.
GGCTTGGGTAAATTTAATGTAACTTATTGTATATATTGTATGTGTTTTGAGTAGTTAGCACGTCTACTAACCCCGCTCATGATTGCAGGGTACGAGTAAAGTCAGGTAATTTGGTGTGTGATGAAAATTCAAAAACTTATTTTGTCTAAGTTTTGTATAAATATTGTTTGACAAACGAAACTCATATTGATAAATTAAAGCCTAATTCGAATTTAGTGTTACATCAGGAAATTTATAAAACTAAAAACCCAGGAGTTTGTCCTAGCTGTAATGGATAAGCTAACTTACCTGATTAATTGTTTTAGGTGATTTTCGGACGGAAATTTATTGCCAGTGTTTGACATAAACAATGTTTGCGAGGATTTGGTGTCATGAGACTATTAACTGAATACATGTCTGTACCCGAAGTTAACGGAGGCGTTGTTAGCAAAGCCTTGATTAACGATAAAGTTGTTGCTCCAGTAAGCAAGGATGTGGACAGCGCTGAGAATAGAAACCTCCAGCTTGCCCGAAAATTAGAAGAACAAAAAACGGCCTTAATCAATTTATTGGCTAAATTCCCAATAACTGCTTTATGGATACTGAACAAGTATGAACAATCTTGTGACAAGGATGAACAAGAAGATGAAATTAATGCGGAATCAGAATTTAACGAATTTTTAAAAGACATTAAAAAGCATTATCAATCTGTCAGTCAGTCCGGTTCTGCCAACGATGTCAATGAGTTGGATTCTGTCAACGCCAAAAGGCGCTTAATGTTTGCGGTGCAAAAATTTCCTTTTGCGTTTGCCGACTTAGTGAAACTGGTTGATGTCGTCAGCTACGCGTTCAAGTTCAGGGGGCTTTCATATCAGCCAGAGCATTCCCAAGATAAAAAGTATTCCGAAATTATTTTAAAGCGCCTGGAAGGCGGAACGAGGAGCAGTCGTTCCAGTTTGGCAGATCAATTTAAGGCAATGGATTTGCATCGGCATGAAGAACAGTTTTTATTTTTGTCTGCCAGCGACATGAATGAAATCCTGCCCCAAGTTATTGTAGCGGAACATCATTGGTTAAGTTACAGGCAGCAGTTGGCTATGGTTAATTCAAAGCTAGTTTTGTTCATCGCCAACCAATACAAAGGTAATTTTTTGGATTTTGAAGACCTTGTCCAGGAAGGCAACACTGGCCTGCTAAAAGCCGTGGACAGGTTTAAATATCGATTGGGTTTTCAATTTTCTACCTATGCCGGCTATTGGATCAGGCAAGCCATTTCCCGCGCCCTATCACGTTCCGAAAGAGTGGTGCGTATTCCCTGCGGTCAAATCGCAACCATTAACAAGTTGTTTAGGACAAAAGACGAAATCACCGTTAAAACAGGCAAAGAACCTAGCATACAAGAGTTAGCTGAACGGACGCAGTTATCCCAAGATGAAATCAACAACATATTGTCCATATCGCAAACAGCTGTGACTTTGGAGGCTTTTGATAGCGATGATGATGAGCAGCCTTATGCCCCAATAGATTTTTTAGAGCAAAAAGTTTTTACCCCATCCTACAGCATGATAGCAGACCAACAGTTACAGGGCTTGATGAATGAGGCAGTCAAGACTTTGAACCCAAGGGAAGCGAAAATTCTCTGCTCACATTTCGGGGTGGGAACAGGCCAGCAAATGACGTTACAAGAAATTGGAGCTGAACTTAACTTAACCAGGGAAAGGATTAGGCAGATCCAAGTGGTTGCGTTGAATAAAATAAGGATGCGTTATGGTGAGCAATTGTTGAGTTTTCTGTGAGGGAAATCTCAATAATTAACGTTTCTTTAGTAGACAATGAGTTTAAAAAAGAAAAACTAATACGAAAATATGAATAAGCGACTGAAAAACCATTTAAAATACTGAGCTTTTTGTGTTTTTTATAAAAGATTGACCTTGAAAGCAGTAAGACAGAATGTTGTTTGTGTTTAACAATTGTTAGGCAACGATAGCAAAAAGAACGGCGCAATTCAAAACTATAGGCCTCAGTAAAATGAAGTCGGGAGAAGAGTAATCATGAAAAGATATATATTGAACACACTGCTCTGGAGCGTTGTGTTTACCGGCGCTTTTTTAATATACAACAGGATAAATGCAACTCCGCCGATACAAGATTCATTGGCTTATTCTGAGTTTATCGCCAAGGTTAAGGGCGGACAAGTTGATCGTGTCGAGATCAGTGGACAATCAATAAAAGTCCGCACATCAGATGGTCAAAATCTGCAAACATTCAATCCGGGCGACCAACACCTTATTGATGACCTGTTGAGTGCAGATGTCCAAATCAGGACGATACCACCAGCGCAACAATCAATGATGATGCAAATATTCATCTCTTGGTTTCCTATGCTGTTGTTGATTGTCGTATGGATAGTTTACATGCGTAGGACACAAGGCGGTGCAGGCGGTGCAGGTCAATTCGGCAAAAGCAAGGCCAAAATGCTTGAAGAAGATAAGCTGACCGTTAAGTTTGCCGATGTGGCGGGCTGCGAAGAAGCTAAAGAAGAAGTTTCTGAATTGGTCGATTTCCTCAGGGATCCACAAAAATTTCAAAAATTGGGTGGCATGATACCAAGGGGCATACTCATGGTAGGGCCTCCCGGTACTGGTAAAACCTTGTTGGCACGGGCGATTGCTGGCGAAGCTGGCGTAAAGTTTTTCACCATTTCAGGCTCAGATTTCGTAGAAATGTTTGTCGGTGTCGGTGCATCCAGGGTTAGGGATATGTTTGCACAAGCCAAAGAACATGCACCTTGTATCATATTTATCGACGAAATTGACGCAGTAGGCCGTCAACGTGGTGGCGCTGGTATGGGCGGCGGTAACGACGAACGTGAACAAACTCTTAACCAATTGCTGGTTGAAATGGACGGTTTTACGGGTAACGAAGGTGTCATTATTATCGCGGCAACCAACCGTGCAGACGTACTTGATAAAGCCTTGCTACGTCCAGGTCGTTTTGATCGCCAAGTAACCGTTGGTTTACCTGACGTGAAAGGACGGGAGCAAATCTTGAATGTTCATATCAAAAAAGTCCCAATTGGTGACGATGTTGAATTGAAAAATATCGCAAGAGGTACGCCAGGGTTTTCTGGCGCTGATCTAGCTAACATCATCAATGAAGCGGCACTGTTGGCGGCGCGTTCCAATAAACAGAAAGTCGGCATGAATGAGCTTGAAAAAGCCAAGGACAAAATTTTGATGGGTGCCGAAAAGCACACGATGGTGATGAGCGAAGACGACAAAAGGCTTACTGCGTATCACGAAGCAGGTCACTGTATCGTAGGGCAAATGTCACCAGACCATGATCCTGTCTACAAAGTCAGCATCATGCCTAGAGGACGGGCATTGGGTATCACCATGTTCTTACCAGAACGCGATCAATACAGTGCCAGCAAACGTAAATTGGAAAGTCAGATTGCCAGCTTATTTGGTGGACGTATTGCCGAGCTGATGATTTACGGTGGCGACCGTGTGACCACGGGCGCTTCTAACGACATCGAACGGGCAACTGAATTGGCACGTAACATGGTAACGCGCTGGGGCTTTTCGGACATCATGGGGCCTTTAGTTTACGGTGAGGAAGGCGGTCAACCGTTCATGGGTTATTCGGCTTCAGGCAGCAAAGTGTCCAACTCGGTACAAGACAAGATCGACGAAGAGATTCGTTTTGTTATCGACAAAAATTACAAAAAGGCTGAAACCTTATTGCAAGACAACATCAGTATCTTGCACAAGATGGCGGATGCCCTGATGAAATGGGAGACCATTGATAAAGCTCAAATTGATGATTTGATGGCGGGTAAAGATCCAAAACCACCCGTTGATAACAACGATTCATCAAACAAACCCGATATAACACCAAAGCAGGACACAACTCCTAATACAAATCTAACAAAACCTGCCGGACAAGTTTGAGGTGCGCTCATTAGGGGGCTTCGGCCCCCCTTTTTTTGCCTAAAATTTAGCATCCCGTCACATAGGCTATTGAATGTTTATCATGGAAAAATTTCTGGTTTACGCTTAATCCTAATCACGACCAATTCGTTGGCATGATTCCCCAATCGTTTATAATTCAGTACTA
>JABFSV010000443.1 GCA_013140405.1 Methyloglobulus sp.
CCCATGCCGCCCACGAACGGGTTCTTTACGAACGCTTGAAGCAGCAATCCCAACAAGGCGCAGTACCCAGCCAACCTTTACTGTTACCGATCAAAATCAATGTGAGTCCGGCGGAAGCCGATCTTGCCGAACAAGCAACTGAATTGTTTACCGAGTTGGGATTTGAAATCAACCGTTCCGGCCCGGAAACAATCATCATCCGCGCCGTACCTGCGCTGATGAACAATACGGATATGGAAGCATTGATCCGTGATGTCCTGGCTGACCTTGCCCAGCACGGCTTAAGCCATCGTATGGAAAATCACGGCAAACAACTTCTGGGGACAATCGCATGTCACAGCGCAGTAAGGGCGCATCGAAGGCTGACGATTGACGAAATGAATGCTTTGCTGAGAGATATGGAACGCACTGAGAATAGTGGCGTATGCAACCACGGTAGGCCAACCTGGGTGGAATTATCGACCAATGACCTGGATAAGTTTTTTCTGCGTGGGCAGTAGCCCGTATGAAGTGTAACGCAATACGGGGAAAGCGAAACCACGAAATCCCAGTTTCCGCAAGTTCCAACCAGGCTAATAGTAGAACAATTGAGAACGCCTTGACAATTTAACAATCTGTAAATACATTGTAGGTATGATTAGGTTTGAATGGGATGAAGCAAAAAACGAATCCAACCAAAGGAAACATAGTTTCCTTTGAAGCACGGTAGGTTGGGATGGGGGGACGAACCCCAACGACCAAGACCAATAAATTGTTGGGGTTCACAAGTTCACCCCAACCTACGGCTCTGCCGCTCAACTTTGTTAGTTAGGAGTTTCACATGGATTTCATCCTCGGCACTGTCAAGGTATTAATCGGAACCTTTGTTCTCTTTACCGTGGCAAGGATTACATACGGAACAATAGGGCAACGCTCGGGCTGGGCGTGGGTTACATTGGTATGCGCGCTCGCCATTGCAAATATGGTCATTCATCGTTTGCTGGGAAGCACAATTAACCCACCATTCTTTACTGCCGTCTGGTTCGGTATTGTTCTATCCGGCCTTACTTCAAAGGAATCCCCCACCGTAGCCCCTTGGTATAAGCGAGCCATTTATGCGGTAGTACTTGGTACTGTCATGGGCTGGGCTTCCTACGCCGAAGTATCGTCAGTTTGATAGGAGGCATCATGTCAACATCCCTGCCTGTCGATCTCATAATCTCCTGGATCGTTTTTGTTGGCTTCGTTAATACACATCAGCGCCATGCCATGCATTTTCGTGGTGCATCACAAGGCTATCTTCTCGCCCTTCAAGTATCAGTGCTTGTTGGCAGCTTGGTCGGTCTTGGCCTCTTGGGGTATTACTTCATGCAAGTGGCATGGTATTGGCCCATCGTATTGTTTGTGGTTAGCAGCTTGGTAGGGGGGCTTCTGTTTGGCGTATTGGATGGAAAAATCGGCCAGCTTGGTATGAGTATGCTTGCCTTTTTTGGCTGGCCAGCTTCAGCGGTCTGGGCCTTTCTCATTATTAATGGCCTCCACCCCTAACAAACCCTTCGAGAGGTTCGTGCCTTTTATGCCCTTTGGGTACACCGCCAACCTACACAACAAACCTGTAAGCATTATTTCTTGGCAATTTCCACGATGAGCATTTAACACTCAACCAAACGTAAAGGGAAACATTTGCTGATGTGTTTGAAATCGCGGTCTTTGCTCAATAATGGCAGCTCGTAGGTTGGGGTGAACTTGTGAACCCCAACAAATTAAGAATAACTGCTGTTATGTTGAGGTTCGTTCCTTTTATAAATCAATGGGGATCAATGGAGTCTGACACCATGATTTTCCGAGTTGAATAATGCAGATTACCTCCCATCCCCCCGCCATTTTCCTTATGGGCCCAACGGCATCAGGAAAATCAGCCTTAGCCGTGCAATTAGCCCAAACGCTTAATGGCGAAATTATCAGCGTCGATTCAGCACTGGTTTATCGGGGCATGGACATAGGTACTGCCAAACCTACATTGGCGGAAAGAGGTGACATACCGCATCACTTAATAGATATTCTCGATCCCACAGATTCCTTTTCTACCGGACAATTCCGAACTAAAGCCTTGGCTTTGATGGCTGAAATAACTCAACGTGGTCGCATCCCGATTCTGGTCGGCGGGACTATGTTGTATTTCAATGCCTTAAATAATGGTCTTGCGGTATTACCAGAAGCCGATCCGGTTATCAGGGCCAAGCTGGATGAAGATTTAAAAACACTGGGAAAAGAAGCCTTGCATCAACGCCTCGCAAGCATAGACCCCGAATCTGCCGCCAGAATCCATCCCAACGATCCGCAACGCATCCAACGAGCTTTGGAAGTCTATGAAATCAGCGGCAAGCCATTGACCGCTTATTTTACTGATGCCCAACAAATGGAAATCCCTTACCATAAAATCAAACTGATTATTGCCCCAAACGAGCGTAAAACCTTACATGAGATTATCGCCAAACGTTTTACTAACATGCTGGAACAAGGCTTTATTGAGGAAGTCCAAGCACTCATAGACCGTGGTGATTTAACTGAAAAAATGCCGTCGATAAAAGCAGTAGGTTATCGACAAGTATGGTCGTATCTTCATGGCGAAGTTGATAAACCGATGATGATAGAGAAAGGTATAACCGCAACCAGGCAATTAGCAAAGCGTCAATTTACGTGGCTACGACGGGAAACCGATGCCGTATCGTTGCAAACCGACCAACCTGATTTGTTTAATACCGCGTTATCCCAAGTAAAAACCCTGCTTTTCAAAAGCGGTGATTAATTTTGTGTTAGCTTCTTTTTCGGTGTATCTTTGGTGTTAGAAATAGATACAGTTAGTGGATTTTTAGAACACTTACATACAGCAGTTAACCCTAAACATTTAGGGAATCTCTGAATAAGCCCTTCGACAGGCTCAGGACGAACGGTAAGGTGTTGATTCGTTCGTACCCAAAGGGCATAAATGGTGAGCTTGTCGAACCATGAATGGAATCAACTTATTCAGAGATTCTCTTAGATTAAACCGCCTAAAAAATAATGGAGTAAGAAATGACTTTCAGTTACGCACGATTCTATCAATATCCTTTGATTTTATTGGCAATAATTACCTTATCCGGTTGCGGCTACAACACGTTCCAATCGTCAGATGAGGAGATCAAGGCCGCTTGGGCAGAAGTGTTAAACCAATATCAACGCCGTGCCGATTTGGTGCCCAATCTGGTGAATGTTGTCAAAGGTTATGCGGCCCATGAAAAAGACGTATTTACCCAGGTAACTGATGCCCGTTCCAGTGTTGGTTCAATCCAGGCGACCGCTGATCTTGTCAATGACGAAGAAGCCTTCAAGAAATTTATTGCCGCCCAAGGCCAAATGACCAGCGCCTTGTCTCGGTTGATGGCAATATCAGAAAATTACCCACAATTGAAGGCCGATGGCATGTTCCGCGATTTACAAGCCCAGCTTGAAGGTACGGAAAACCGCATTACCGTCGCCCGTAACCGTTATATTGGCACAGTTAAAGAATACAACATCACGGTGCGCCAATTTCCAACTAACTTGACCGCTATGATCTTTGGCTACAAAACCAAGCCAAGTTTCACGGTTGAAAATGAACAAGCGATTGCCGTGCCACCTAAAGTTGATTTTGGTGCGCCAGCTCCCGCCCAAATCCCTGCACCACAGCAACCAGTGACATTGCCTGCACCCGTAACACCTGAACCTGCAAGGCAGTAATTATTCAGGATTACCTTGTACACAATTATTTCAAATAATCGTTACCGAATGGCGGCATTCCGTTTATGGCTAGGCTTCTGGCTGATGTTGTTCTGCCAGTTAGCCTTGGCTGAAACGACCAACTTTGTCGAAATTCCCAAGTTATCCAGCCGAGTAACTGATGTTACCAATACACTCAGCGCAGAACAGGCGCAAGCACTGGAAAGTAAGCTGGCGGCATTTGAAGCTAAAAAAGGCAGCCAAATCGCCGTGCTGATCGTGCCGACCACGCAACCCGAAGATATTGCTGAGTTTGCTATTAAAGTCGTTGATCTGTGGGGCGTAGGCCGCAAGGGCATTGATGATGGCCTGATAC
>JABFSV010000072.1 GCA_013140405.1 Methyloglobulus sp.
GGCCAACTTTACCGCCGATTCCCTAAATTCAGCCGTATAGACTTTCGGTTTTTCTTGATTCATTTTTACACACTCCTTCTTTCAGATATTTTAAGGAATGTGTCCGGTTTAGTGTAACCACATCATTATCCCTTATTCAGCTCCACTTTATGGCTATCAGCTTCAATGCCGTGGGCAACGCCGTGCAGTGAGCAAATCAATAAAACCCCTGCGGCAATCAAGGCGATTTGTTTCAATGAGGTTTTTATGTCAGTTTTTTTGTGCAGTGAGGGGATTAAATCGGCGACTGCGATGTAGATAAAACTTGAGGCCGCCAATGCCAGAAAATAGGGTAAGCTGTCGTGCAAATCTTCCAGGCTGTAATAAGCCAGAATACCGCCAAGCACGGTAGTTAGGCTGGCTAGGACGTTGTAAAACAGCGCTTTGCCTTTGGAATATCCGCTGTGCAGTAAAATGGCAAAATCACCGACTTCCTGGGGGATTTCGTGGGTGGCAACTGCTAGGCTAGTGACAATGCCCAGTTTAACGTCAGTCAAAAATGCAGCGGCAATCAACACACCGTCCACAAAGTTATGGATGCTGTCTCCCAGGATTATCAATGCGCCAGCGGATTTGTCGAAGCCGTGATGATGGCCGTGGTGGTCGTGGCTATGATCGTGAGTGGAATCATGGGTTTCATCACCGTGGGCTTCGCAGGTTTCAACATGGCAATGCCGCCAAATCAGCAGTTTTTCCAGCACAAAAAAACCAAGAATACCGGCTAAAATCGTACCTGACAAGGTTTGAAATTGTTCCGGTTTAATATGGGAAAAGGCTTCTGGGATCAGACCCCAAAACGCCACGGACAATAACGCGCCAATAGCAAAGCTAATTCCGTGCGGTATCACCCTATCGCGTTGTTCATCCGGCAACAGTAAGAATACACCTGCAGCAAGTACGCTGAGTACGCCACCAACGGCGGTAAAGATGATGATTAATAACAATAAATTCAAGCTCAATCTCTCCAGATGAGTGTCGCCATGCGCCCTGTGACCTGATCTCGGCGATAGGAATAAAACCGTTCTTTGTCGGTGACAGTGCAAAAATTACCACCGTAAACTTTGTTAATACCCAACGTTGCCAGATTGATCCGCGCTAGTTGATAGATGTCGGCTAACCATTTGTCTTGGCTTTGTTGTTTGAATGCTGGGGCATATTCGGCAGATTTTGTCAGGAATGCTGTATGCACTTCTACGCCGACTTCAAAACGCTCAGACCCAATGGCGGGGCCCAGCCAAACTAATAAGTCTTTATTTTTCAATGCATTGATTGTATTGTCGATCACACCATCCAATAAGCCACGCCAACCCGCATGAATTGCCGCTATTTCAGTGCCATCGGTAGAGCAGACCAATAAGGGTAAGCAATCGGCTGTCATTACGGTGCAGACTATGCCTGGTTGATCGGTATAACTGGCATCGGCTTCCTGCGGAGCATCCGTCGCGATTGCTTTAACTGCACGGTTGCTATGGGTTTGATTCAACCAGATTGGCTCGGAAGGCAAGTTCAGCATAGTTTTTAAGATGTGCCGATTTTGGCTGACCAAATCTGCACTGTCACCAACATGGGTGGCAGGATTTAAACTTGCATACTCTCCTTTGCTGACACCACCCGTGCGTAACGTCGTTGCTGCGTGTACATTCACAGGAGCAGGCCAATCAGGTTGCAGCCAGTGTTTATCAGGGTTCATTTTCTGTTAATGCTTTAATCAGCCTAACCATATCGTCGGGCAGAGGTTGTTCCCATTCACAATATTCGTCCGTCACCGGATGTTGCAGCCCCAGTTTTGCGGCATGTAAGGCTTGGCGCTTAAAACTGCGTAATTCTTTCTCCAAATCAGCACCGCAATTGGGCGGCATTTGAAAGCGTCCACCATAGACAGGGTCGCCCAGCAGCGGATACCGGATGTGGGCCATGTGTACGCGGATTTGATGGGTTCGGCCTGTTTCCAACATTAATTGCACCAACGTATGGTTGGCGAACCTCTGGACGACCCGGTAATGGGTGACGGCAAATTTGCCGGACTCCCTTGCCGTGTAGCGTTTGCGGTCGGTAGGGTGCCGTCCAATCGGCTCATCGACCGTACCACCAGCGGTCATTCGTCCCCGTGTTACCGCCAGATATTCTCGGGTTATGTCCCGTTCTTGCAGTTGTTGGGTCAGGCTGTTATGGGCTTGCAAGGTTTTTGCGACCATCAGCAAGCCACTGGTTTCCTTGTCAATCCTATGGACGATGCCCGCCCTAGGTAAGGTTTCCAGGCTTGCATCATGGTTTAATAAGGCATTCAGCAACGTCCCGTGCCAATTGCCAACCGCCGGATGCACAACCAACCCCGCAGGCTTGTTGACGATCAACAGGCTGTCGTCCTCAAACACGATGTCCAGGGGGATAGGTTCTGGTGTAGATTCGATGACTACCTCGGCTTCGGCATCAAGCGTGATTTCCTCCCCCCCATCCAGCTTGGCTTTTGGGCTTATCATGATTACGTCGTTAACTTCTACCCGTCCAGCCTTAACCCAGGTTTGCAGTTTACTGCGGGAATAATCTGAAAACAGCTCAGCAAGCACCTGATCCAGGCGCATACCTGCCAGTTCGTAAGGTACTGTTTCGGTAAATTTTGACATAACTCTACTTCTGATTAGCTCGGCGATACGTTATACTCGCTTGCAAACAGTCGTATCTAATACTGAATGAAGTTCGACGAGTAAACCCCACATAATACAACGTGTTGTTAGTCCTATGCGATTATTTTTGTTTAAATTATTAGTTATCATGCTTTTAGTTGTTTCAATTCAAGGTTGTGAAACAGTCAAAAGTTTAATGTCGGACGATTCTGAATCCAGCAGAAATGAATGCGCTGATTGGAAGGATTATGAATCGGGAGAAGCTGACGATGATGATTGTGTCGATTGGGATGCAAACAAATTCCGCAGTCAGGCAAAAAAAGCGGTCGATGCAGGTAATTGGGATAAAGCCATAAAGATCTATGAAGCCCTGGAAGCGCGTTTTCCATTCGGCCCAGATTCGGCGCAGACCCAATTGGACATTGCTTACGCCTATTATAAAAATTCCGATCCTGAATCTGCGATTGCTGCGGCAGACCGCTTTATTAAAATGAATCCACGCAATCCTAATGTGGATTATGCCTATTATTTAAAGGGTTTGGTCAATTACAACCGCGATATAGGCTTCGTCCAACGATTTATACCCAGTGATGCCTCCCAACGCGATCCAGGCAATGCACGTAATGCCTACGATATTTTCTCAGAATTGGTGCGGAAGTACCCAAATAGCAAGTATGCACCAGATTCCCATAAACGCATGATTGCACTTAAAAACAATTTGGCTATGCACGAGGTTCATGTTGCCAGGTACTATATGAAACGTAAGGCTTATGTCGCCGCTGCCAACAGGGCTTCTTACGTCGTGGAAAAATATCAACGCACACCTGCTGTCCCATACGCCCTGCAAATCATGCAGGATGCCTACGCCAAGCTGGATATGCCTGATTTAGCGGCAGATGCTGAAAGTGTGTACAAACTTAATTTCCCCAATGGCCCACCGGTTGCGGAATACGAAAACTCAACCATATCCCACAAGGCATGGGATTTTATTGGGCTTGAGAAATAGCAGCATTTTACTTCTTTAGCAGGTCATATTATTTAGTAAGCCCAGTGTACTTACTAACAGCATAAGCTATTAATGCGAGGTTTTGTTTTCCAATTCGCCCGTGAAGGAAACAAGCAATTTCAACAATTCAGAATTCCATTAAGTCAAATTTAAGGTTGATTGATTTACTGTTAACATCTATTGGTGTTTCTCTAACTACTTAGTGATGTCCTACGTTAGATTTTAAATTTGCTTAGCGATTACCAAAGCTGCATATAACTTCCTATAGACATAATATAATTTAATCAATATGTTAAAGTATTTTTGATAATGTTAAATATAGTCTTTACGTTTTATTTTCTTGTTTTAATTAAATTAATTTTCCTATAATGGCATTATAATTTTTCTTTTTTAAAGTATACTTTTTTAAAATGGCGCGGTTA
>JABFSV010000010.1 GCA_013140405.1 Methyloglobulus sp.
GCATTCAACAACGCAAACGCTGCCAGTGCACCCAATACGACAGGAACAGGCCGATGTTTTGATGCCAATGCCATACAGACCAATTGGCTTTTGTCACCCATTTCAGCAGCAAAAATCAAGGCAAAACTGGTAGCCGCCGCCGTAAGGATGGTTTGTACTTCATCTAGTGGAAAACTTGAGAAAAACAGGTGTAATTTGTCGAAAAATTCATAAAGCGTATCGCTTGATTTCAACGATGCGATGAAAATCTCAACATAAGTTTGCAGCTTATCCATGCAGTTATTTAATGGGGTCAGAAAATATTAAGCCAAAAAACATCAGCCTAACGCATTATCAACAATCATCATGACAATAAAACCGATCATTAAGGAATAAGTCGCATACCGTGACCTTCCTTTGGCATGAGTTTCGGGAATAATTTCTTCGCTGATAACAAACAGCATTGCTCCCGCCGCAAAGCCCATCGCAATTGGCAAAACCGATTGAAAAAGCGTGACCATCGTGATGCCCAATAGACCACCAACAGGCTCAACCAGGCCTGTCGCCGTGGCAATGCCTATTGCCCGCCAACGATTGTAGCCCAAGCTGACCAAAGGGAGCGCGACTGCCAAACCTTCGGGAATATTTTGCATGGCAATCGCAATGGCTAATATCAGCCCATTTTTCATGTCCCCTGATCCAAAACTAACCCCAACCGACATGCCTTCAGGGAAATTATGAATAGTGATAGCTATGACAAACAGCCAGATTTTTCTTAACGAATTGATCTGCGTATCGACAACCGCATCCATGTGTACATGGGGCAATTGATGGTCGGCATAATGCAGAAAGAAAGCACCCAACAACATACCTGCCGAAACGACAAAAATCCCTTTTCCGGGCCAGAGCGTGTTGCCGACATCAATGCCGGGTACGAGTAGGGAAAATGCCGTTGCCGCTAACATGACACCAGCCGCCGCCCCTAACAAGCTGCTGAACAGGTTATTCGAGATATTTTTAAAAAAAAGCACCGGCAACGCACCTAAACCCGTTGCCAAACCCGCAAGAATACTGGCAATGAATCCAATGACGACCAGTTTTCCGAAAAGCAGGTATAAAATGCCGAAGATGACCACTTGCGAAAGCAAAAATAATCCGGTGATACTCAACCAGCGTTGCATAGGGGGCAAAGCCATTAACGTGATGAAATGCTCATTGGCTTGTAGTTTTGCAACCTGAACTTCGTAGTAGTTCTGTAGTTTTGTGAGATTTTTTGTGATGACTGACATAGGATTTTCCCGTACTAGCCCAAGATTAAAATTAGAGCCAAAATAGGTTGTTAGCGGTTAATTTGCAAGCACCTAATTAATTAGTTGATGATCTAAATCAATTATTAACAAAACTAATTAAAATCTCGATCAATTAGCAATAAAATTGGGGTAACGATCCATACTACGTCAGTGTAACCAACCAAAAACAGATATGACATACATACTCGCCATAGACCAAGGCACCAGCAGTTCGCGTTGTATCCTTTATAATCGTGACGCGCAGCCTGTTGCTGTTGCCCAACAAGAATTCAGGCAAATATACCCGCAGCCCGGCTGGGTGGAACACGATGCGGAAGAGATATGGCAAAGCCAAATCAACGTCATCAAGCAAGTGCTGCAAGAAAAAAACCTGAAATCGAGCAAAATTGCAGGTATTGGCATCACTAATCAACGGGAAACGACTGTTGTATGGGATAGGCGAACAGGCAAACCCATCTACAACGCTATCGTTTGGCAAGACAGACGGACTGCCGACGAGTGCAATCGGCTCAAGGCGGAAGGTTTTGAACCGTTGATTCAGGACAAAACCGGACTATTACTTGATGCTTATTTTTCCGCCACCAAGATTAAGTGGCTACTGGATCATGTTGATGGGGCAAGAGCCAAGGCGGAACGGGGCGAACTGGCTTTTGGCACGATAGATTCCTGGCTGGTTTGGAATCTTACCCAAGGTGAATTGCATATCACCGATGTCTCTAATGCTTCCCGTACTTTGTTATACAACATCGGGCAACTTCGCTGGGACGATGAATTGCTGGCTTTGTTCGATATTCCCGCTTCCTTGCTTCCCGATGTTAAAACATCCAGCGAAGTTTACGGATTAACCCGACATTCAGATATAGCTGGAACGCCAATTGCAGCTATTGCAGGCGATCAACAAGCCGCCTTATTCGGGCAGTTGTGCAACCAACCCGGCATGGCAAAATGCACTTATGGAACGGGTTCATTCTTGATGATAAATACCGGGCGTAAGAAAGTGACATCTAAACATCGCCTGCTCAGCACGATTGCTTGGCAAATTGGGGACGAAACTACTTACGCCCTTGAAGGTAGCGTGTTTATGGGCGGCGCGGTCTTGCAATGGTTGCGCGATGGCTTGATGGTGTTCAAACAAGCCTCGGATTCCGAAATATTGGCAAGCAGCGTCAACGATAATGGTGGCGTCTACTTTGTTCCGGCCTTGACCGGGCTTGGCGCACCGCATTGGGATGCTAATGCCCGTGGCACTATTTTCGGGATTACCCGTGGCACAACGCACGCACACCTTGTGCGGGCAGCACTAGAAAGCATTGCCTTTCAGGTCGATGAACTGTTGCAGACCATGACCTTGGACTGCAATGAACCCATCACGCAATTACGGATAGATGGCGGTGCCGCCAATAACAACCTCATGGTGCAATTTCAGGCGGATTTATCCAACATCAACATTATCCGACCAGATAACTTGGAAACCACTGCCTTAGGTGCAGCTTATCTTGCAGGGATTGCCGTCGGTTTTTGGAGGGTGGAAGAACTCAGCCAATCATGGCGTATCAACCAAACGTTTACGCCCAATTTGCCACCAGAACAGGTTGATTCCCTGAGACATTTTTGGCAAAAAGCGGTTGGTCGGGCAATGGATTGGGCTGAGTAGGCTTTTTATCTGGTTTGTGGCGAAAGCGGTAAATCAAGCATTCGTTTGGGTAATAAGTAGTGCTGTGGCAATCTTAGGAATTGCCCAATGCAATTTGTTGTTTTTCCAGCAATTGTTTAATGCCAGTTTTCGCCAAGTCTAGCATCTGGTCAAGCTCTTCCTTCCTGAACGCATGGCCTTCAGCGGTGCCTTGCAGCTCGATAAAGGCAAAAGCATCGTTCATTACCACGTTCATATCCGTTTCGGCTTGACTATCTTCGGGGTAATCCAAATCCAGTATGGGCACACCCTTGTAGATGCCTACCGATACTGAGGCAACCTGTCCGTGGATGGGATTTGTCTTGATTTGCTTTTTTTTGAGCATATGCTGTATCGCCAGGGACAGGGCAACAAAGCCGCCAGTAATCGAAGCCGTGCGAGTGCCACCGTCTGCTTGTAATACATCGCAATCAATGGTGATGGTATTTTCGCCCAACGCTTTCATATCGACGGCTGCACGTAACGAACGGCCTATCAAGCGTTGGATCTCCATCGTACGTCCACCTTGTTTGCCTTGGCTAGCTTCACGTCCCATACGGCTGTGGGTGGAGCGGGGTAACATGCCGTATTCGGCGGTAATCCAGCCTTCGCCCTTCCCTTTTAGAAAACGCGGAACATTATTAAAATCAACGCTCGCCGTACAAAGCACACGGGTTTCGCCAAACTCTACCAATACCGAACCTTCTGCATGTTTGGTAAAACCGCAGGTAAATTTAATGTCTCTCAGTTGATTTGCATCGCGTCCGCTCGGCCTCATAAATACTCCATCCTAATTCGGTCATAAAACCGAGCAGTATACCTGATACAACAGCAATTAGGTTTTGCTTATGAGGGCTATGGCTTGACCAGTGCTTGTTTGAACTGTGCGACGGATTGTGGGCGATTTTCCGGTTTGAGTTCCATAGCCCAATCAATCGCTTTCAATAGATATTCGGGATATTTTTGGTTAAATGCCTTAACCGCAGGGACTAAAGGGTCTTTCTGTAATCTTTCAGGGGCCGAAATGGGTGTTTTATTGTCCAGGCAAGTACGCATACTCGCGCCTATCGCATACATGTCTGTCCAGGCACCCATCTGGGTTTTTATGTCATATTGCTCA
>JABFSV010000191.1 GCA_013140405.1 Methyloglobulus sp.
GTCCCACGCATGCGCCTTGGTCAGCGGCGTCCTGAACCGTGACAACACCGAATGATCGGGCACCTCGTCTTCCAGTGCCAAGCCTAGGAAACACAATACATGCGGGTTGACATTGGCCATGTCTTCAACCGCTTCATCACTCAACCCCCCATGCCACAGCCCCACTAGCAGCATCTTGAACAGCAATAAGCCAGGATAGGCGGGGCGGCCAACGACATAGGATGCCGACATATCTGTTGATCTATCGGGCTTCAAGTCAACCAAGTGGCCAATTTGGTTTAGAAAGTTGCCTTTGCGCGTACGGTGGCTAATATGAAAATCTGAAAAACTCATAGAAAATAACTCAATACCTTGATTGTTGTTGCTATTTAACAACATTTTCAATGTATATTATGCAATCGACCGTGTAAAGGTCTCGGTATATACGAAACAAACTCAAGATGCCTAGCTTAAGATAATTTCTGGTGACAAAAGTCACTGCTTTGCAAAAAATTTGCACGTAGACTTACAGCCTAAGTTCCCACAATAGATCCAAATATAGTCGATTTGGTTTTTGGTTTTTGGTTCAGGTGGCGGCATTCACCCTTGCTTTGAGGAGTACAAGATGCGTAAGTTAGTTGTCGTTTTAATGGTGGTGTACAGCCTTGTTATTGGTTATTTGTATAATGAGGTGATGGAAGAAAGCCCTTCATTTCTTGCAACGAAAGAGCAAGTGAGTGGTGGTTCGCAAATCGTAAAACAAGGCTTTTCAAAATCAAAAACAGTAATCGGAAAATCTATGGGCGGTAGCGGTTTTCTCACGGATCCGGTGGTTGCTTGGTTGGGTAATAATTCGCTAAATGTTTTTCACTAAACATCGAGGTAGCAACCCTAATTTACCACATCCACTTTAACCAAAATATGTAGCTGGTTTTGCCCAGATTGACGGTTATACCCAAACGGGGTATTGCCGCTGCTTTGTGTACTTTCGTTAACGCCGCCTAAATCAACCCATTCGCCCAGGGTTGCCTTGATTGACGTATTGACTTCCTGTGTTTGGATCTGCCTTTGGGCATTGAGCCTATCTGACCACGGCGATACGTCCAAGAAGACCTGCTGACCAACCAGTCGTGGTGTAACTTCAAAACCAGTCGTCGCTTCCACTAATTGGGTAGATCGGTTTTCGTAAGGATAGCCGTAACCGTCACGGTAAATTTGGTTGCTCGTTATCGGAACAATATTGCCTACCTTGATGTAGGCCGGAACACCTTCAAGTGTCCTGATGGTTTGGGTGTTTTGGTTGTTGTTATGGCCTTGGAATTGCTTGTAATAACCCTGCACACGGCCTCTGGGATCAGCAGGATGATTCAATGGCACATTGATGTCGAAACCAATCCCTGCATTGAGTTGTGCGGCGGTGGTGTCGCGGCTTTGGATAACGGTAATCAGTAAGTTATTGAGTGGGTTATCCAGCTTGCGGATAAGGTTGGTGATGGTTTGTAAGCGTCCGGGGCTGGTCTTAACAATCAGCGAATCGCCATTGGCGACGATCTGGTCGGTATTTTCCAGCAACGGCAGAAGTAACGGCTGGATTTCGGATGCGGGGCGATTGTAGATGCTGATAACTTCGACTACGGATTCTGCCAAGGATATTGCTGGAAGCATAAACAGCAAAAGCAACAAGGCGAAAACTTGCTTTTTCAAATCACACCGCCAATTTATCCGTTTAGAATCAACCTGTCGTTATAAGCTCCGATACAGCGTCAAATACTGCTCAGCACTGCTTTGCCAGGAAAAGTCTTTGGCCATGGCATTAGCCTGGATTTTTGTCCAGGTCTTTTGGTCGCTATACAGGATCATAGCTCGCTTGATGGTTTCCAACAATGAGCTGGCGTTGGCTTCATTAAAGACAAAACCAGTAGCTGTGCGATCCGAGATGGTTTCGGGTAAGCTATCAACAACCGTATCGGCCAAACCTCCCGTTTTCCTGACTATAGGCAACGTGCCATACCGTTGGCTGTACATTTGGTTTAGTCCGCACGGCTCAAAACGCGATGGCATGAGGAAAACATCCGAACCCGCTTCAATCAAATGCGCCAAGGTTTCATCATAACCCAGGGTGATTGCCATTTTGTCAGGATAAACTTGCGCCAAATTCTGTAAGCGCTGTTCAAAATCTTTGTCTCCTGAGCCTAATAATACAAATTGCATCGGCATCGCCATCATTTCTGGCAGGCAATCAAGAATCAGGTCTATGCCTTTTTGTTCCACCAACCGCCCGATTAGTGCAAACAATGGAACACGGTTGTTAACTGGCAAAGACAATCTGCGTTGCAATTCAGCTTTGTTGAGCTTCTTGTCAGGTAACGATGCCGCTCGGTATTGCTGGGCAATTAGGGGATCGGCTTCAGGATTCCAAAGGTCAATATCAATGCCGTTGATAATGCCGCTCAGATAATCTTTCCTGTATTCAAGCAGTCCCTCTAAGCCATAACCAAACGTTGGCGTCTGAATTTCCAGTGCGTAAGTTGGACTAACTGTTGTGATGTGGTTAGCATAAATTAATCCGCCTTTGATAAAGGACAGCATATTATGGAATTCCAGCCCTCCTGGATTCCACAACTGTCCTGGCAAGTTTAATCCCTGGATACTTGCAGCAGGGAATAAGCCTTGATACGCCATGTTGTGGATAGTGAACACACTGGCTGGCTTAGTCGTCTCAAGTGATAAAAAAGCAGGTACCAAGCCGCTTTGCCAATCATTACAATGGACAATATCAGGCTGCCAATCCAGATAGGCCCTGTTCATAGCTACTTCAACGGCGATACGGCAAAACAGGGCAAAGCGATCAGCATTGTCCGGCCAAGGTTCCCCCTGCTCATCTAAATAGGGGTTGCCCGGACGATTAAAGAAGTCAGGGTAATCAACTAGCCAAACAGTAACCTGATTGTCCGGCATTTGCGTTTCAAGGATATTGACTTCACGGTTATCAACACGCAAAGAACACAGAAAACGCACGTCCCCATGGGGTTTTATAGCCTGGTAATTAGGCATAATCAACCTCACGTCCTGGGATAATTCGGCCAGGGCTTTGGGCAGACTGCCCGATACATCGGCAAGTCCCCCTGTTTTTATTAGAGGGTGTGCTTCGCTGGTGACAAACAATATTTTTTTCATATTTTATGATTCTTGGCGATCATTTCCATCAATCTGGCTTTTGGTGGAAAATCCTCAGACCATAGCAGTCTTTGGATTTTCAGTTTTTTATGGTTTCAGGATAACTGCGCCCAAAGGCGGCAAGGACAGGCAAATCGAATGGGGCTGATTCATCCAGGGGACAGGTTCTGAATGCACAGCGCCATTACCGACATTACTGCCATCGTAATACTTGGAATCCGAATTGAATATCTCGGTGTAGTGCCCTGGATTCGGCACACCAATTCGGTAACTTTCCCTGGCAACAGGCGTAAAATTAAGCACAATGTATACATCCTCATGTTCGCTTTTGCGGCGGTAGCTGATGATAGATTGCTGCACATCATGGCAATCGATCCATTCAAAACCATGATGGTCAAAATCATGATAATGAAGTGCCGGATGTGTTTTATAAAGATGGTTTAAATCCTTAATTAGCGTTTGGATACCATGATGATGAGGATAATCCAGTACGTACCAGTCCAGCGCTTTATTGAAATTCCATTCAGTGCCTTGTCCGAACTCAATCCCCATAAACAGCAGCTTCTTGCCCGGATAAGTAAACATAAAGGTAAATAAAAGGCGTAAATTGGCGAACCGCTGCCATTCATCACCTGGCATTTTGTTCAGCAAAGACCCTTTGCCGTGGACAACCTCGTCGTGAGAAAAGGGCAAGGCAAAGTTTTCTGTGAAAGCGTAAAGCATCCCGAACGTGAGCTGGTCGTGATGGTACTTACGATGTACGGGTTCTTGGCTCATATAAGCCAGTACGTCATGCATCCAGCCCATATTCCATTTCATGGAAAAGCCCAAGCCGCCGGCCCATGTTGGCCGGGTGACTTGCGGCCAGGACGTGGATTCTTCAGCCATGATGACAGTGCCTGGATGCTGCTCATGGGTGACT
>JABFSV010000297.1 GCA_013140405.1 Methyloglobulus sp.
CTCAGAAAAAGGCTTGGTCATCACCATCAATTTCCCCACCGCTGAAGGCCTGGAAATCGATAAGACCAAAATCCGCTACCTGAATGTAGATGTGGGCAAAGTCACCGCCATTTCCATCAACGATGATTTGAAAACTATCCGCGTAACCGCCCAAATGAACAGCACGGCGACTGATTACCTGAAAGAAGGCACGGGGTTTTGGGTGGTCAAGCCGCAAGTAGGATTGAGCGGGATTTCCGGTTTGGGTACATTATTGTCAGGTTCCTACATCGAACTAAAACCGGGAGTGGGCAAACAACAACTCAACTTTACTGGGCTGACGGTTCCACCTATCCTGAAAAGCCAAATGGACGGCAAGCAATTTATCCTTGAAACCAATAACCTGGGTTCTATGCGTCCAGGAACACCGATTAATTTTCACGGTATTCCGGTCGGCGAAGTGCTAAGCCACAAACTATCAGACCAGGCGAATGCCATCCACTTGAGCATTTTCATCAATACGCCTTATGACCAGTTCGTCAGAAAAAACACCCGCTTCTGGATAGACAGCGGCGTGGATCTGTCAGCCAGCGCCGACGGCTTCAAAGTCAGGACTGGCCCATTGGTCTCTTTGCTCAGCGGTGGCATAGCGTTTCGCGCGTCAGGAAAAGATACGATTGCAGACATCAAGCAAGAATACAGCATGTTCCAGTTATATGACACGTACGATGAATCCACCCAAATAACCTACACTAACACCTTAAAATACGTCATGCACTTTAATGGATCAGTACGTGGGTTAACGGTTGGCGCACCCGTGCAACTGCGAGGCATTCCCATTGGTCGAGTCACCGACATCAGCCTTGAACTCGACAAAAAAACGGCGGAAATCCATATCCCTGTGATCGTGGAAATGGAACCAGACCGTATCAACTCGATCAATGACAACGCTAAAGTCAGTGACGAAGACGTAATGGAACAACTGATAAAAAAAGGGCTACGCGCCCAACTGCAAACGGGTAGTTTAATCACTGGTCAACTACTGATCGACCTGGATTTCCATCCCGACAGCAAGATAACCGTCAGCGACAGTCATCATAACGATTATCCTGAATTTCCGACTACGGCAAGTTCCTTTGATGAATTCACGCATTCCGCCCAGACCATCATGGATAAGGTTGCTAAATTGCCGTTGGATAAGTTGACCGAGGAAATGAACAAGACCTTGGCTTCGCTTCAAGATACCTCAAAAGCCGCAACCGGTATGCTCATCACCGCAAATGGCACATTGGCAACGGCAAAAGATACGCTCGGACATGCCAGTGGCACTATTAAATCAGCCCAACAAGTGCTGGGCAACCTGGAGCCAGGCTCGACAGGTTATTATGAATTCCACAAAATGCTCCAGGAACTTACACAAGCGGCGAACTCAATGAAACAATTGGCCGATTACCTGGAACAACACCCCGAATCATTGATTCGTGGCAAAGATGAGGAGTAAATATGACTAAGCCAGTTATTGCAACACTATTAGTTATTTTATTAACAGGATGTGCCAGCACACCTTCTTTGCAATTCTATGTGTTAGAGCCACTAAGCCAACCATCTGCCACCAACATTGAAACAGCTAAAAAACATACCATCGGTATAGGCCCAATTTCAGTTCCCACATTATTGGAGCGCAAACAAATTGTCACCCGAACATCTGATAATACGGTGCAAATAGCAGAATTCCAGCAGTGGGCATCGCCATTACAGGATAATTTACTTCAGGCATTAACCCGCAATTTGTCAACCTTACAACCTAATAACATTGTCAGGACGTATCCTTGGAGCATACATGGCATGGTAGATCGGCAAGTCATCGTAGACATCATTCGCTTTGACACCACTCCCGGAGAATCAGCCAACCTGGAAGCCAACTGGACGATAAAAAACGAAGCAACACACACCGTCTTACAAAGTGGACATACTGTCATCAATCGTTCAATAACGGATTCGTCTTATCCAGGAATGGTACGCGCACTCAGCAAAATTCTGGGGGAGTTTGGTCACGAGCTATCCCTTGCACTATTGAAAGTGGAATCGAGCCATTACAAATGAAGTTTTTTCTCAGCATATATAGACATGAACCTAATTCGGCAGATTTAATCAAACCCCCCAATAGCTAAAATATAATTTTCTCAAACTTACTTAAGGATTTTTTTGATGCTAGAACAATACCGTAAACACATAGACGAACGCGCTGCCGAAGGCGTAGTCCC
Source organism: Methyloglobulus sp. (assembly GCA_013140405.1). Classification (GTDB taxonomy): domain Bacteria; phylum Pseudomonadota; class Gammaproteobacteria; order Methylococcales; family Methylomonadaceae; genus Methyloglobulus. Next base: position 2,244 of record JABFSV010000297.1, read on the forward strand.
GAAGCCCTTAGATGCTGAGCAAACAGCAGCTTTGGTAGAGTTAATCAAGCAACCACCCGCAGGTGAAGAAGCGTTTTTGCTGGATTTGCTGGCAAACCGCATCCCAGCAGGTGTTGATGAAGCGGCTTATGTAAAGGCCGGATTCCTAGCGGCAGTGGCTAAAGGAGAAGTCAGTTCGCCGATCTTACCCACTGCGCGAGCCACAGAATTATTGGGAACTATGCTGGGCGGTTATAACATCGCCCCACTAATTGATCTTTTAGATAACGTGGAAATGGCACCGATTGCTGCTAAAGCGCTCTCCCATACCTTGCTGATCTTCGATGCTTTCCACGATGTGCAGGAAAAAGCCGAGGCTGGTAATGTTTACGCCAAGCAAGTTATCCAGTCCTGGTCGGATGCAGAATGGTTTACATCTAAGCCCGAAGTACCACAAAAACTGACAGTCACGGTGTTTAAAGTCACTGGCGAAACCAATACTGATGATCTGTCACCTGCGCCGGATGCGTGGTCGCGTCCTGATATTCCGTTGCATGCCAAAGCCATGCTGAAAATGCCGCGCGAAGGTATTACTAATGCTGAGCTGCAAATTAACGAGCTTAAGCAAAAAGGTTTTCCTGTTGCTTATGTCGGCGATGTGGTTGGTACGGGTTCATCGCGTAAATCAGCCACCAACTCCGTACTTTGGTTTATGGGCGACGACATTCCCTACATACCGAACAAAAGGGAAGGTGGAGTGTGTATTGGCGGCAAAATCGCGCCTATATTCTTTAATACCATGGAAGATTCCGGTGCTTTGCCGTTCGAGTGCGACGTAGCCAGTATGGCTATGGGTGATGTCATTGATATTTATCCGTATGACGGTGTGGTTAAACGCCATGATAATGGTGAAGTGCTTTGCAAGTTTGAATTAAAAACCGATGTGTTGCTGGATGAAGTGCGTGCCGGTGGTCGGATTCCTTTGATTATTGGGCGCGGCCTGACTGATCGCGCCCGCAAATTTTTAGGTTTGGATGCGTCAACTGTATTCAAACGTGCGGGTGATGTTGCTGCCAGCACTAAGGGTTTTACCCTGGCGCAGAAAATGGTCGGCAAGGCTTGTGGTGTTGCGGGAATTCGTCCGAATACCTACTGCGAACCCTACATGACCACCGTTGGTTCGCAAGATACCACAGGGCCTATGACCCGTGACGAATTGAAGGACTTGGCGTGCTTAGGTTTTTCTGCCGATTTAGTCCTGCAATCATTTTGCCACACTGCTGCTTATCCCAAGCCAGTGGATGTCACCATGCACCATAGCTTGCCAGATTTCATCATGAACCGGGGTGGCGTGTCATTACGTCCGGGTGATGGGATTATCCATTCCTGGTTAAACCGCATGTTGCTGCCGGATACGGTCGGCACGGGCGGGGATTCTCATACCCGCTTTCCACTAGGCATTTCGTTTCCGGCAGGTTCAGGTTTGGTCGCTTTTGCCGCAGCAACTGGGGTTATGCCTTTGGATATGCCGGAATCCGTGCTGGTGCGTTTTAAAGGCAAAATGCAACCGGGCATTACTTTGCGCGATATGGTCAATGCAATTCCCTATGCAGCACTGAAACGCGGCTTGCTGACATTGGACAAAAAAGGCAAAAAGAATGTCTTTTCCGGTCGTATCTTGGAAATCGAAGGGTTGCCAGATTTAAAAGTGGAGCAAGCATTTGAGCTGTCCGATGCCTCAGCCGAACGTTCCGCAGGTGGCTGTACGATTCGACTGAATGAAGCGCCAATCCGTGAATATTTGCTATCCAATATTACCTTGTTGCAATGGATGATAGCTCAAGGCTATGGCGATG